>NZ_JBHVHF010000073.1:0-28596 GCF_042800315.1 Streptomyces sp. NPDC057638 | reverse complement strand
GATGGTGGTGCTGCTGCCGACGGGGAGGGTGCCGCCGGTGCAGGTGAGGGTGCCCGTGGTGATGGCGCAGCCCGCTGTGGTGGTGGCCGCGTTGGTGAGCCCCGCCGGGATGGTGTCGGTCACCGTCCAGCCCGACGAGGCGCTCGGTCCGTTGTTGGTCACCGTGATGGTGTACGAGACCGCGCCGCCCGCCGTCACGGACGCCGGACCCGTCTTCGTCAGGGCGAGATCCGCGCTGATCGTCGTGACCGTCGTCGTGGTGGTGTCGGTGTTGTTGTCGGGGTTGGGGTCGGGGTCGTCGCCGGTGACCGTCGCCGTGTTGGCGATGGACGTCGCTCCGGCCGCCGCCGTACCCGTCAGCGTGATCGTGGTGCTGTCACCGGCCGTCAGGGCGCCGCCGGTGCAGGTGAGGGTGCCCGCGGTGATGGCGCAGCCCGCCGTGGTGGTCGCCGCGTCGGCGAGCCCCGCCGGGATCGTGTCGGTCACGGTCCAGCCGGTGGAGTCGTCCGGCCCGTTGTTCGCCACCGTGATCGTGTAGGTGATGTCCCCGCCCGCCGTCACGGACGCCGGACCCGTCTTCGTCAGCGCCAGGTCCGCTTCCGGCGCGACGAACGGGATGGTGACCGTGTTGCTGGTGTCCCGGGCCAGCTCGCCGTCCGGAGCCGTACCCGCCGCCTGCGCCGTGTCGGTGACGCTGCCCGCCGTCACATCGGCCGCGGTGGTCGTGTACGTGGCGGAGCAGTTGACCGTCTGGCCGGGGGAGAGCGGACTGGTGGGGCAGGTGACCACCGGGGTGCCGGGGCCGTTGTCGGTCACCTGGAGGTTGGTGAGCGTGACCTGCCCGTTGTTGGTCACCTGGAAGACGTAGTTGATGGTCTGCCCGGCCGCGCTGAACTCGCTCTGGTCGGCGGACTTGGTGATCGTCAGCGAGCGCAGCGGAATGCTGACCTCGTTACTGGTCCCGCTGACCTGGTTCCCGTTGACCGTGCCGGTCACGGACGCCGTGTCCGTGATCGTCCCGGCCGTCGCATCGGCCGCCGTCGCCGTGTACATGGCGGTACAGGTCATCGACGTGCCCGCGGCCAGCGTGGTCGAGGGACAGGAGACGGCCGGGCTGCCCGGACCGGTGTCGGTGACCGTGATCCCGTTGAGCGCGGCGGAGGCGGTGTTGGTCACCACGAACTGGTACGTGATCACCTCACCGGCCGTGAAGCTCTCCGCGTCCGCCGACTTCACGATCGTCGGCGACCCCGGCACGGTGACGATCAGTGTGGCGGGCCCCGGCGGGTCGACCCCCGTCACGGTCACGTCCGCGGGCTCGTTCACATAGGTGCCCGGGGTGGTGGACGTGACGTCGACGGTGAACGTACAGGACTGTGTACCGGCGGCCAGGACACCGCCGGACAGCCCCACCACACCGGTGCCGGCCACCGCCGTGAGCGAGGCGGACCCGCAGGTCGTGGCCGCGTTCGGGACGGCCGCCACGGTCACACCGGAGGGCAGGGTGTCGGAGAAGGCGAAGCCGTTCTTCTCCGCCAGCTCGGAGGTGTTGGTGATGGTGAACGTCAGGGTCGAGACGCCGCCCTGCGGCACCGACGCCGGGCTGAAGCCCTTGTCGAGCTGGGGCGTGACGTCCAGGATCCGGATGTTGTCGTACGCGTGGTCGTTGCCCAGCCCGCTGCCGTTGGCGTTCGTCATCTTCACCCCGACGGCCGGGCCGGTGAAGAGCACGGAGGTGTCGGACGCGAACGAGCCCGCCTGGATGGGACGTGGCCCCACGTTGTAGACGCTGGAGCGCGGGTCGGTACAGGGGTTGATCGCCTGGTCGCTGGCCGGGATGTCCGGCCCCGAGCCGGTGAGGAAGAAGTTCAGCAGGGGCGCCGACACATTGCAGTTCACCGCCGCCACATCGACCGAGAAGGTGATGAACCGGTTCGAGGTGACCAGCGGTACCGGGTTGATCGTCTGGATCTCGACCTTGTTCGCCCCCGGGTTCGCCCCGTCCGTGTACGCGGAGACGGCGTGGTTGGTCCCGGGTGTCGCCGAGCCCGCCACCTGGCCCAGCACATTGGCCATGAACTTCAGCTCGGCCATCGCGGTGGCGTTCTGGTTCTGGCAGGCGGCGTTGTTCGCCCCGGACTGGTCCAGGATGATCCCGTTGCAGCGGGCCGCGTTGATCCACTCGGGTGCCGCCGTGTACTTGGCGTTGACCGGCGGCGCGCCCGTGTAGGCGCTGAGCAGGATCGGTGTCTGGCCGGTGCCGTTCTCGAAGTTCTCGGAGTAGGCCACGGTCGGGCCCTGCGCCAGGCCGGGGGAGCCGGGGGCCTCGGCGGCGCGGGCACCGCCCGCCAGGGGAAGGACGGTGCCCAGGGCCACCAGCTGGGCCCCGAGGACGAGGCCGGTGGAGAAGAGGGCACCGCGGCGGCGCCCCCTGTGGGGAGAACCATGCATGTCGACATGTGCTCCTTGGTCGGGTTCATGGCCCCCCAAGGGCCCACAAGTACCCCACCTGGCGCCTGACGCCGTGAACAGGCGAGGCCAGCGCGGTGAAGCTCACTCAAGGGGTGTCCGTGTGATCAGCCATCCGGAGCACACCCCGGCCCGGCACCGGACCGCCCCGGCCGCCCTCCGGCCCCGGGAACGCGGCCCTCCGCACCGTACTGTCCACTGGGTCGGCTGGTCACCGGCCCGGGGACACCGGCCGGGGGGACGGACCGCCAACCGGGCGGGCCGTGCGGGCCGGTGCGGCATGGCGAGGGGCCGGTGGCGCGATGCCCGGGGATGCTGGGGGCCGAGCCAGGCGGGAGAGACGGTGGACGGTCCCAGCGCCCGACGTGATGTCTCCGGTGAGCCGGGGGTCATCGGTATCGCGCTCGGGGCCGTGCTGGCGGCCACCTTCGCCCAGGGTTCGTGGCAGTGGTTCGCCGCCTATATCGGGGTGACCTTGCTCGCGGTGGTGTTCTCCCTGTACCGGCTGCCGGTGTGGACCCCGGGCCTGCGATCCGCGTACGTACGGAATCTGACGGCGTACTCGCTGGTCGTGGGCCTGTGTGTGGCGATCGTCCTGGCTCCCGCGCTCCAGCGCTGGGCGTGGCTGTTCCCGGTGCCCGCGACCCGGGAGCGGTGTTCCGCGCTGGGCGCGTACGAGAGCCTGCGGACCGAGGCGGCACTGGCCGGCCTGGCCGGCCGTGACAGCGCCGCCCTGGCCCGCGCGCAGGACGTCCAGCGCCATGACGCCGTCGCCGACTGCCTGTCGGCGACCACGACCCTGTGGCTGCCGCTCTACGCGGCCGTGGTGGCGGTCCTGGTGGCGGTGGGCGCGTGGCTCCGGGCCCGGGCCCGGAGCGCGGCCGCACCCGGGGATCGAGGAGCCGCCTCTCCCCGGCGATGGTGGCCTGGACGGCCCGTCCGTCCTCGTCCGCCAGGATCCGCTGATCCGTCATGACGCACCCCTGTGGCCGGTTCCTGAGCCGGTACGGGGGCGAGGGCGTGCCCGCCCCCGTACGGTCAGTCGGTGAAGCCGACGCCGCTGCCGTGCCGCCGCCGGTCGACGGAGAGGGTGAAGACGTCGGGGCGCCCGTAGTGGCCCGCGACATCCAGGTCCAGGGTCTCCTCGTAGCGGCGGCCCACATCGAGGGTGGCGGTGATGATCCGGGCCTCGCCGTGGACGGGTGCCACGATCCAGGCGCCGTCGGGGCCCACGACGGAGGAACCGCCGGTGAACAGCGGCCCGTCGGCCGGGGCGTCGGGGCCCACTCCGGCCCGGTAGGCGGCCAGCAGGTCGGCGGGGACATCGCCGGTGGACAGCACCAGACCCGCCGACACCACGAAGCAGCGGCCCTCCAGGGCGTAGGAGCGGGCGGCGATCACATGGCTCTCGGGCATGTCGGGCCAGGCGGCGACATGGATCTCCTCGTGCTGGGCGTGCAGGGCGTGCCGGGCCAGCGGGTGGAAGTGCTCCCAGCACACCAGCGACCCGACCCGGCCGGCCGGGGTGTCCACGACCCGCAGCCCGGCCCCGTCCCCGGCGGCCCAGACGATCCGTTCGGTGTGGGTGGGCGTCAGTTTGCGGTGGGTGTTGAGGGTGGTGCCGTCCGGGCCGATGGTCACCAGCGTGTTGTAGAGGGACCCGGAGGAGGGGGCGGCCCGTTCGTTGAGGCCCAGGACGACGGTCACCGCGTGCTCGCGGGCCGCGGCCCGGACCGGGGCGAGGGCGTCATCGCCCCCGGGGTCCAGGACCGGGCTCTGCTCCAGCAGCCGGGCGTGCCAGTGCCGCGCCTCGGCGTCCCGCCACCCCGCCAGCCCGAACACCCAGGCCGGGTAGCAGGTCAGCCAGGTCTCGGGGAAGACGACGAGCTGTGCGCCCGCCCGCGCGGCCTCGGCGATGTGCGCGGTGGCGCGGCGCAGTGACTCCTGAAGGTCGAGCAGGGCGGGCGGCTGCTGGACGATGGCGACGGTGGTGGTCATCAGCGCTCCCGCACCATGGGCGCGTACAGCGCGGGCCGCCGGTCCGCGTGGACGTCGTTGTGGTCGCTGATGGCCTTGGAGCGGGCCTCGGCGAGATCGAGGGTCGCGGTCAGGACCGCTTCCTCGCCCAGCCGCAGCGCCGTCGCGGGGTAGCCGTCGGCGTCGGTGATCACACTGCCGCCGAGCCACTGCTGCCCCCGTTCGGGACCGGCGCGGTCGGCGGCGGCGACGAACATCCGGTTGCCGGCGGCGGCGGCCTGGACGCGGACGATCTCGCCCGGCCGCTCGCCCTCGGGACGCGGGTACAGCGGCCAGTTCACCGGAGCGCACAGCAGCTCGGCGCCGTCCAGGGCCGCGAGCCGCACCCACTCGGGGAACTCCAGGTCGTAACAGACCATGAACCCGATCCGGCCGTAGGCGGTGTCCACGACCGGCGGCGGAGCGCCGCCGGGGGTGAAGCCCCAGGTCTTCTCGCCGTCCCACAGATGCGCCTTGCGGTAGGTGGCGCGCAGCCCGCCCGGGTCGACGAGGGCGGCCGCGTTGTAGAGGCGGCCGTCCCCGCCGAGTTCGGCGAAGCCGCCGACGATGACCAGGTCATGGCGGGCGGCGAGCTCCCGCCACTGGGTGAGCGTCGGCCCGTCCGGCGCCTCGGCCACGGACCGCAGTTCGTGGGCGTCGGTGAAGACATAGCCGGTGCTGGCCAGCTCGGGCAGGACCACGATGTGCGCGCCGCGCCCGGCCGCCTCCTCGACGGCGGCGCGGATCCGGCGCTGGTTGCCCGCCCCGTCGCCGATCTGGGGGGCGATCTGGCAGACCGCGACGGTGACCTCACCGCCCGGCCGCCGGTCCGTGGTGTGTGGGGTGGTCATCGGAGCGCTCCCTCCAGTTCGGCCTCGCTCGCCGCGCGGGCGGTGGCCTCCGCCTCATGGTCGAGGGTGCGGGAGAAGAGCAGATAGAGCACGCCGGAGACGGTCAGGCCGACGACGAAGGAGAAGTCGGCGCCGCCCAGCGCCTTCGCGACGGGCCCGGTGTAGAAGCTCGTCGAGAAGAAGGGGATCATCGCGGCGAACCCGATGACGTAGGCGGTCACGCCCCGCCACGCCCAGCGTCCGTAGATGCCGTCCGGCTTGAGGATCTCGGCGATGGCGTACTTCCCGCGGCGTACGAAGTAGAAGTCGACCAGGTTGACCGCGGTCCACGGGACGAGGAAGTACAGCATCATCAGGACGAAGTTGTTGAAGCTGCCGATGTAGTCGTCCGGGATCAGCAGGGCGACCACCAGGGAGATGAGGCCGACCACGGTGAGTCCGATGATCCGCAGCCGCACGGTGGGGCGCACCGAGCGGAAGCCGTCCAGGGCGCTGGCGCCGGTGAGCATCGCGCCGTAGGCGTTGACGCCCATGATGGAGATCAGCGCGAGCACCGAGGCCATCACCACGATCAGGCCGAAGCCGGGGAAGAGCAGATCGCCGACCTGGCGCAGCGCCAGGATCGGGTCGGGGTCGGGCAGATAGCTGGCGAGGATCGCGCCCAGCGACATCAGCCAGACGGCGGAGAACGCGGCCCCCGCGTACACCGCGGTGATCAGACCCCGCGCGGGCACGTTCGCCGGGAGGTAGCGGGTGTAGTCGGAGACGTAGACCGAGTAGCTGATGTTGTATCCGGCGGCCAGCGAGAACTGCACCAGGAAGGCGGTCAGGTCCCAGCCCGCCGTGGCCGCGGGCACATCGGCGGCGACGGGGGTGGAGCCGAAGTGCACGATCGCGACCACGGTGAGCACCGCGAAGACGACGACCAGCAGATACGTCAGCCAGCGCTGGACGAAGTGGAGCAGGTCATGGCCGACGACCGCGATCACGATGGACAGCGCGATCAGCACCGGGTACCAGAACAGCTCGCCGCCCGGCAGCAGCAGCCCCAGGCCCTGCTTGGCCAGGACCGTGTCGAAGACCAGGAAGCCCACGTAGACGAAGACGGTCGCCGCGAACGGGACCGTGGAGCCGCGGCTGCCGAACTGCGCCCGGGACTGGATCATCTGGGGCAGGCCCATCCGGGGGCCCTGGTTGGCGTGGAAGGCCATGAAGAACGTTCCTGCGCCGACGCCGAGGACGATGGCCAGCACGCTGTAGCCGACGCTCAGCCCCATGGAGGCGCCGACGAACCCGGCGACCATCGTCGGCAGGACGAAGTTGCCGGTGAACCAGAACGGTCCCTGGTGCCAGACCTTGCCGTGCCGCTCGGCGGCGGGCACATAGTCGATCGAGTGCTGTTCGATCGCCGAGTCGCGCTGGGTCGCGGTGTCCGAGGAGGTCATCGCCTTCCCCTATCGTTCGTGGGGTCGTACCGGCCGGCCGTCAGGCGCCGGCAGATGGTCGGGCGTCATCGCCGAGAGGATCTCGTACGCGGT
Organism: Streptomyces sp. NPDC057638; assembly: GCF_042800315.1. NCBI lineage: Bacteria > Bacillati > Actinomycetota > Actinomycetes > Kitasatosporales > Streptomycetaceae > Streptomyces > Streptomyces sp. NPDC057638. The sequence goes on along the minus strand of NZ_JBHVHF010000073.1, from coordinate 21,722 downwards.
GTGGGCGGCGGCGACGGCGGTGAGCTGCGCGTGGTCGTAGGCGGGGGCCACCTCGACCACATCGGCGCCCACCAGACGCGTCCCGCGCAGGGCGCGGATCATCGCCAGCAGCTCCCGGCTGGTCATCCCGCCCGCCTCGGGCGTCCCGGTGCCGGGAGCGTGCGCCGGGTCCAGGACATCGATGTCGATCGACAGGTACACGGGCCGGTCCCCGAGGCGGGCCAGCATCCGCTCGATCGCCCGGGCCGTGCCCTCGGCCTCGATCTCCGGGCTGGAGATCACGGCGAACCCCAGGCGTGCGTCGTCCCGCAGGTCCTGGCGTGAGTAGAGCGGGCCCCGGGTGCCCACGTGCAGGCTGGCGGTGAGGTCGATGAGCCCCTCCTCGGACGCGCGGCGGAAGGGGGTGCCGTGTGTGACGGGAGCGCCGAAGTAGGTGTCCCAGGTGTCCAGGTGGGCGTCGAAGTGGAGCACGGCCAGCGGGCCGTGCCGCCGCGCGGCGGCCCGCAGCAGCGGCAGGGCGATGGTGTGGTCGCCGCCGAGGGTCAGCAGCCGGGTGCCGTCCGCGCCCAGCGTCCGGGCGGCGGCCTCGATCTGGGCGACCGCCTCATCGAGGCTGAACGGGTTGGCGGCGATGTCGCCCGCGTCGGCGACCTGCTGCGCCGCGAAGGGTTCCACGTCCTGCGCCGGGTTGTAGGGCCGCAGCAGCCGGGACGCCTCCCGGATGTGCGCGGGCCCGAAGCGGGCACCGGGCCGGTAGCTCACCCCGCTGTCGAAGGGCACGCCCACGACGGCGATGTCCGCGCGCGGGACGTCCTCCAGCCGGGGCAGCCGCGCGAAGGTCGCGATCCCCGCGTAGCGGGGGCTCACACTCGCGTCCGGAGGGCCGACCGGGGCACTGGCCGGGGGAGGGCCAGGGGGCGGGTCCGGCGCGGGGCCCGGGGGGCCGGCCGGCGGCGGGGGTTCGACGGCGTTCATCGGAACCTCGGATCTGTACCAGAAGGGAAGTTACCTATACACACCAAAGAATGCTTATTAGGCAACTTGCATTCCGGGTAGTGTTTGCCCAGATCGACCACCCTGTCAAGGGTCGCCCGGACGTCGGACGAGTGACGCGAGGACGGCGCCGAACGAGTGACCCGAGGACTTCGATGAAAGCGCTGCACCCGACGCCCTCCGCCGATCCGGTCCGCGTCGGGGCCCGCCTGCGCGCCTCCCGCAAGGCCCAGGGCCTCACCATCGAGCAGGTCGCCGCCGCCACCGGCCTGACCCGGGGATTCCTCAGCCGCGTCGAACGGGACGAGACCTCACCCAGCGTCACCACCCTGGTCACCCTCTGCCAGGTCCTCTCGCTCCCCGTCGGCTCCCTCTTCGAAGGCGCCGACACCGAGGTCGTCCGCCGCGACACCGCCCCCCGCCTCAACATGGGCGGCCACGGCGTCGAGGACCGCATGGTCACCCCCCGCGCCCAGGCGAAGATCCAGATCCTGCGGTCCCGGCTCGAACCCGGCGCCCACGGCGGTGACCAGCTGTACACGATCAACTGCGAGGTGGAAGTCCTCCATGTGATCAGCGGCCAGGTCTCCGTCCGCTTCACCGACCGCACCGAGACCCTCACCGCCGGGGACACCCTCACCTTCTCCGGCCGCGAACCCCACACCTGGCGCAACGCCGGGCCCGGCCCCGCCGACGTCACCTGGACCTTCGCCCCCGCCCCCTGGAGCGGCTCCCACTGACCCGCCCCGGGCCGCCTTGGGCCGCCTTGGCGGTCAGACCGCGCACCACCCCGCTCCGCCCCGTCCCCCCGCGCTCTCCCCACTCCGGGTGAAGACCGCCGCACCGGCGTGTGCCGGCCCGCCGGCGGGTGAGACTGCCCCTGCGCGGCCGAACGGCCGCCCCCCGAAGGCGAGGTCACCGTGTCCACGACGACACCCATCGCACTGACCGACTTCAGCCGCGACGAGTACGGCATCCACCAGGTATCCCCCGACTCCCTCCTCAACTACGGGCGCGCCCTGCTCATCATCGCCGGAGCCGACGGCGAGGTGGCACCCGAGGAGATGCGGTGGCTCCTGCACCACCAGCGCAAATTCGGCGTACCACCCGAGATCATCGCCCAGTACGAGACCTACGACTTCCGCCACGCCGACCTCGCCGAGGTCTTCCGCACCGTACGCGTGGACCACGACACCTGGCAGGGCGCCCGCCATCTGCTCTACCACGCGCTCCAGATGGCCTCCGCCGACGGCGTCCTGCACGACGCGGAGCGCGCCAAGGTCATCGAAGCCGCCCACCAGCTCGGCCTCACCGACGACATCACCCACGGCCTGATCGCCCTCGTGGAACTGGAACGCTCGGCGACCGCGCTGCGCCAGTCCCTCCTCGGACTGCCGCGGCCGACGGCTCCCTGACACCGGGCCCCCGGGTCCGGCGGCACGCGCTCCGCTCCGGCGGCGCTCCGCGCGGCGGACGGATGGTCAGGGGCCCGCGGCGGACGGATGGTCAGGGGCCCGTGGTCGACGGGCGGTCAGGGCCCGCGGCGGACGGAAACGGAGACGCCGCCGCCTGACGTCCCGGCACCCGGGCCACCGGACCCTACGATGTCCGCTACATTCCTCTATGTCAGGATGTGGATATCCGTGGATGCCGAGAACCGCCCGGTGGATCCCGCCTCCGCACACCCACCCGCCCGCGGCGGCGAAGGCTGGGAACCGACGGCCGCCGTGATCGCGGGCGGCGGAGCGCTGGCGGTCTGGGAGCCCGCCTTCACCCTCGGCGCGTACAGCGTGATCTTCTACTACCAGCTGCTGACCCTCTGGGCGGTCTCCACCGGCGTACTGGTCAGCGCCGTCCTGCTGAGGGAGCGTCAGCCACGGCACGGATGGCTGTACACGACCTGTCTGACGCTGCCCACCATCTGGCTCGTCCTCGCCGCCGCCCTGCCCGACCGGGCCGGGACCTCACGCGAACTCCTCTTCCTGGTGGGCGGCATCCTCAGCATCATCGGCACTCCGCTGCTGACCTGGCTGCTCCTGCGGATCCTGCTCTTCGGGGACTCCGAACTCTCCGCCGGTCAGCAGCGGAGGATCGTCGGCGCGATCATGGTCGTCGGGGTGCTCGCCTTCGTCCTCGGCAAGCTCAATGATGTCTTCCTGACCTGTGGCGACTTCAACATCAGCGGAAACAGCGTGCCGCAGGGGTGCCGGCCGGGGAACGCCTCCCCGCTCGGCTGACGCGCCCGCCCGGCGGCCGGAGCCGCCCACGCCCCGCACGGGAACCCGGACCACCGGACGGTGCACCCGGCCCCGCCCGCGCGCACCGGAGCGTGAGCGGCCGCGGGGCGGTCAGGCGATCCAGACCAGCAGACCGTGCCGCAGCCGGGCCGTGGCCCGGAAGAAGGCGGTGAGGTCCTGGTACGCCGCCGCCGCATCGTCCAGCCGGCCGCCGGGACCGGAACCGGCGTACGGATAGATCCCCGCGTCCGCCAGCTCCGCCACGGGTATCCGCTCGATCAGCCCCTCCGGGGTGATCGCCTCCATCGCCCGGACGGCGTCCCGCACCCGCCCCGGGGCGATCGTCCTCGGCGGTCCGTACCCCCAGTCCTCCGCGCCGGGGATGTCCTCCTCGCCATGCACCACGTTCACCCCGACCCCCCGGAGCTTCAGCAGATACTCCAGCGCGTGCCACATCTTCCCGGTGCTGTGCAGACGGCCCCCCGGGGCGGGTGTACCGTCCGCCGCGGCCGCGCCGAGGTGTTCCTCGACGAACTCCCAGGCCCACCGCGGATCCTGGACCGCCCGCTCCAACTCGGCGGGCGAAAGACGGGCGTACTCTCCGATCATGCTCATAGCCGGATCGTAGAAGCCGCCACTGACAACACCGCGTCTTGCCCGTGGCCGCCCCCGCCGCATACCGCTGCCGCCCCAGGGGGTCCCAGGGCGGCAGGCGGGTGAACGTCTCCCCGTGGCCCGCGCGGTGACCGCGCGGACGGTCCGTGCCCGCGGCGGAGGGCCGGGGGAGAGGTGACGACACTCCCTAGTACGGTCCGAAGACGTTGTCGATCGAGCCGTAGCGGTCGGCGGCGTAGTTGGCGGCGGCGACGATGTTGGCGACCGGGTCGAACGGGTCGTTCGCCGTCCCCGTCACCCAGTAGGCGCTGAACGTCGGGTCGATGACCTGGAGCAGCCCCTTCGACGGGGTGCCGTTGACGGCGTTGATGTCCCAGTTGTTGACGGCCAGCGGATCCCCGCTGGACTCCCGCATGATGTTGCGGTGCAGCCCCTCGTACGTACCGGGGATGTCGTGGAGCCGCATGACGTCGAGCGCCTCCAGGATCCATCCGTTCAGATCGTCGGGGTACGCGGTGGCGGAGGAGACGGCCGGGGCGGCCGCGGCCGTGCCGGGCACCAGGGCGAGCACCCCCGCCACGGCGGCGGAGGCCACGAGGCCACGGGTGAGGACTCGGCGGGCCGAGGCCCGGCGGTGTGCGCGCGGGCGGAGAACAGACATACCGGCACCCTTCGGGTAGGGAGAAGCCGCGCACGGGGAAGAGGGGAGAGCGGGAAACGCGGTAACGCGGGGGAGGGCGGACGGCGCGGAACGCGTCAGCGGAGAGCGGGAGTGCGAGCGAGGTGCGGTCCCGTGGCGGCGGGGTGCGCAGATTCTTAGGCGCGCCGGGAATCGCTGGCAATGCCCCCGGTGCTAGGCCGGGTAGTAGAGGAGCCGCGCCGGACGCGGGCGTGCCCCTGTGCCCGGGACCCCGCCCCGCGCGCCGCGACTACGAGTCCCCGTCGTATGTGATCTGCGCCCCACCAAGAACAGAACGGATGGAAAGGGAATATTCCGACAGGGGTTCCCCGCCGGAAAGCCCCGCCCCGCCCCGCGTCGCCGCCCCCCGGCAGCTCACCCCGCCACCTCGACAGTTCACCCCGTCCCCGCGCCGGACGGAGCCGCCGCACCGCCGCGCCGCGCCCGGTAGACCCGCTGTCGGCACGCCTGCGAACAGTACGTACGCCGCCGCCCGCGAGGCCCCGACACCACCGGCCCCCGGCAGCCAGGGCAGCCCACCGGCAATACGTCACCCGGCGCACCCTCCACCCGGATTTCGTCACCCCCCACCGGCCCCCCGCGCCCGGCGGCCCGGGCCGCGCCGACGAGATCACCACCGGGAACACGCCCGCGCGGAGTGCGCGCCGACAGCTCCGACTCCAGCACGGGGCAGCACCGCACGATGTCATCGTCCTCGCACCGCCGCAGATGACGCAGATACGCCAGCGCCGCCTCCAGCTCCCCGACCCGCCGCTCCAGCACCCCCATCTGCGCACCGATGGCGTCCCGCCAGGTATCGAGCGAGGCCCTGCCCGAGGTGACCACAGCCGCCTGGTCCAGCGGCATCCGCCCCACCACACAGCACAGATACGCCAGCCCCAGACGGCGCAGGTCCGCTTCGCCGTAGACCCGCCGGCCCCCCTCCCGGGCGGGCGGATCCAGCACGCCCCGCCGCTCCCACCACCGCACCGTCGACGGCGCGAGACCGAACAGCGCCGCCGCCTCACCGATCAGAACACCCCGTCGCATCCACCCAGTTGACATCAAGCCGGCTTCACCCGACAAGATCCGAACCCCCACCCCACCCACGGAAGGATCCGGCCATGCCCCAGGCCGAGTACACCGAGACCGTCATCATCGGCGCGGGCCAGCAAGGGTGCGGAGCAGCCGCGTCCCTGCACGAACAAGGCCGTGACTACCTGGTGCTGGAACGAGGAGAGATCGGCCAGGCATGGGGACACGAACGATGGGACAGCCTGCGCGTCGGCAGCGGCAACCGATCGGTCCGCTTCCCCGGCTGGCACTACGACGGCGACGACCCCGACGGCTTCATGCCCGGCCGCGAGCTGGCCCGCCATCTGCGCCGCTACGCACACGACCGCGCCCTGCGCGTACGCCAGCACACGACCGTCCGCCGGGTCGAGTGCCCACCGCACACCCGCGACCGCGACCCGGTGCGGTTCACGACCCATCTGTCCGGGGGCGAGATCCTCACCTCCCGCAACCTCGTCGTGGCGATCGGCGGCTACGCCGCCCCCCGTATCCCCGCCCTCGCCACCGACCTCGACCCCTCCCTCACCCAGATCCACTCCCACCACTACCGCAACCCGCCCAGCCTGCCCGACGGCGCCGTCCTCGTGGTCGGCGCGGGCATCAGTGGACAGCAGATCGCCGACGAACTCGCGGACGCCGGGCGCCGCGTCTTCCTCTCCGTCGGCCGCCACCACGCCTGGCCGCGCCACTACCGCGGCCGCAGCCTCCACGCGTGGATGTCCGTCTTCGCCCTGGAGGAGAAGTACGTCACGGTGGACGCCACCCGCACCGGCGCACTGCCCGGCCTGCCGGTGGCCGCCGTCCAGGACGGCACCGGCGACCTCAACCTCTCCACCCTCGCCCGCAAAGGCGTCACCCTCACCGGCTCCCTCCGCGCGGCCACCGGCCACACCCTCCTGCTCCAGGACAACGTCCTCGCCATCGCCGAGGCATCCGCCCGCTCCTTCCAGCACATCATCGACACCATCGACACCGGCATACGCGAACGGGGATTCCCCGTACCGCCGCAACACCCCGCACCCGCCGTCGACATGAACCACATCACCCCCTACGCAGACCACCTCGACCTGACCCGGCACGGCATCACCACCCTCATCTGGTGCACCGGATTCGGCCCCGACTACCGGATACTGCCCGCCCATGTCCTCGACGCCCATGGCGCGCCCCTCCAGCGCGGCGGCATCCTCGGGGCACTGCCCGGCCTCTACTACGCGGGGCTCCCGGACGGCGACTCCCTCGCCCCGGTGGCCATCGGCGCCAACGTCGAGAACGGACGGTTCATCGCCCACCAGATCCACACCGACCACCTCATGCGCGCCACCGCCACCGCACCACCCGGTCCCTCCGGGCGGGACCAGGCGCACGGACCCCGGGCGCACGACACCTCCCGCCAGGTCAGCCGCCGGTGCCCGGGGACGGGCCGGCCGCGACGGTGAACCCCTCGGGCGGGGAGCCCTCGGCGAACACCATCCCCACCCGGACCTTTCCCTCCCGCAGGGCGCGGGCGCGGCGGTACTCCGGGGAGTCGTACCACTGCCGGATCCGGTCCCCGCCGGGAAACTCGATGATCACGATCCGGGAGGACTCCCAGGTGCCTTCGACAGGTTCCGGGGTGGGACCCGCCACCAGATAGCGGCCGCCGTGACGGAGCACGGACTCCTGGGCCGCGGACGCGTAGGCCAGGCCGGCCTCCTCGTCGAGCACGTCGATGGTGACGATCACATAGGCGGGCATCGGTCCCCCTGCTCTGGGCGTACGGTGTGCGCGGACGGCGGCACCGAGGCTATCCGACGGCCCTGTGCCACCCCTGAGACGGCGGGCGAGGCCGCCTGCTCCACTCAACCACCGCCCTCACCCGGGCCCGTCTGATCACCCCGGTTCCCGGTGGCGTCGGGCCGATGACCATCGCCGTCCTGCTCGCGCAGACCGTGGAGGCCGCCGCGAACCAGCTCGGAATACCGCACCCCTGACGCCGTGTCAGCCCGTTGGTCCCGCCGAACGGGAGAGCGCGGGTGGCCGGTTCCGCCGGATCCGCGGGACCGGCACCACCCGCGCACCGGCCCGCCGACCGCGCGCGTCGCACGGTCACGTCCGTGCCGCACTCGATGACCGACACACTGAAGGCAGGAGCGCCGCGAGCACGATGACACCCCCCGGGGCGGAGGGGCACGCCCGCCCCGCGGCCGACCCGGACCCGGGCCACACCCCGCCCCGGGGGGGATGACCGACCCGCCACGGCGGCTGGACCCGCGGCGGGGGCCGGTGGTGCGGCCCCCCCCGCCGTCCTGTGCGCGGCACCGGGAGTGTGTCAGGGTGATCGTATGACGTGGAACGGTGACGCATACCAGGCCCGGTTCGACCGTATCGCCGCGGAGGGAGGGGACGTCCACGGTGAAGCCGTGTTCGTCCGCTCCTTCGGGCCCGGCACCGTCCTGGACGCGGGCTGCGGCAGCGGCCGGGTCGCCATCGAGCTGGCCCGGCACGGGATCGCCGTGGCGGGCGTGGACGCCGACGCGTCGATGCTCGCCACCGCCCGCCGTCTGGCGCCGGAGATCCGCTGGTACGAGCGCGACCTGGTCGGCCTCGACCTGGGGAGGACGTTCGACGTCGTCGTGATGGCGGGCAATGTGCCCCTGTTCACCCCGCCGGGAACGGAACCGGCCCTGGTCGCCGCAGTCGCCGCCCACGTCCGCCGCGGCGGCCATCTCATCGCCGGGTTCTCCCTGGACCGCGGATACACCCTCGATGACTACGACACCCACTGCCGCGCGGCGGGCCTGGCCCCCGAGGCCCGATACGCGACCTGGTCCCGGGACCCGTACGAGGGCGGGGAGTACGCCGTCTCCGTCCACCGCAGGCCCTGACCCGGCCGTGCCCGCCGCACCCTCAGCGCAGCGCGCGCCGAAGGACGCCGGCCAGCTCCGCCGGGCGGTCGCGCAGCAGGTTGTGGCCCGCGTCGATCGTCTCGGCCGCGTAGCCGCCGGTCGTCAGCGCCGACCACGCCGCGATGTCCTCCCCGGTGACGGTCCCGTCCCGCGTCCCGCGGATGGTGAGGACCGGCGACGCCACGGGCGCCCACCGCGCCGTGGCGCACAGGTACTCGTGGGTGGCCCGGTAGTCCGCGCGCAGCGCCGGGGCGACCATCGCCAGCACGTCCGGGTCGTCGAGGAGTTCGGCGGGCAGATAGCCGTCCGCGACGACCTGGGCGAAGAACGCGTCGTCCGCGAGGTTCCAGCACCCGGCGGCCGTGCGGACGGGGGTCCCCGGCGCCTGCTGCGCCGAGGCCGCGAGCAGGGCGGTGTGCCCCGGCCCCAGACGGCGGGCCGTCTCGTACGCCAGCACCGCCCCTGACGAGTGGCCGCAGAGGACGATCCGGGCCCCGTCCGCGTGCCCGTGGATGGCGTCCGCCAGCGGCCCGGCCACCGCCGCGAGATCGGCGATCGGGGCCTCGTCGAGCAGCGCCTCCCGCCCGGGCAGCCGGACCGCCACCGGGTGGAGGTCCGCCGCCAGCGCCCGCCCCAGGGCCAGCACCGCGCTGACGCCCGCACCGGCGTGCGGGAACAGGTACGCCACCCGCTCCGGCCGGCCGGCCGGCACCAGGTCCACCAGCCACCTCTCGCTCACCGCGACTCCTCACTCTCCGTCAGCTCCAGTTCGGCGGCCAGGGCGCGCAGATAGTCCCAGGCGGTGTCCACCAGTCGCCGCGCCTGGTCCTCGTCCTGCGCGTGCGCCAGCCGCAGCACCAGCTCGCCGTCGTGCGTGTACGCGCTGAACTCCCAGTGGAAGGGCCTCGGGTTGCCCGGTCCCCGGTCTCCCCGGTCCGGCAGCGGCACCGGGACGAGGGCGTCCGCCCCGTCCGGCGCCGCCCCCGTGAACACCGACCCGAGCGCGCCCAGATAGTTCACACTCACCCAGGACCGGTCCGCGGCCGGGGACCGGGAGCCGTCCGTGCCGTCCGTGCCGTCCGTGGGTCCGTAGCGTGTCAGCCCGTAGGCGAGTCCGCTGGGGGACAGGGCCGCTTGGACGCGGCTGAGGACCGTACCCGGCGCGGCGTCCGGCGCGGCGTCGACCCGTACGGGATCCAGCGCGGTGAACCAGCCCACCGTACGCGCCGGATCCATGCCGTCGGCCACGTCCTCCCGGCCGTGCAGTTCCATCACGACCCGCACCGCACGGCACCCCAGAGCGGCGGCGGCGGCTCGCCCCACGGCGGCCAGGACGGCGTCGGCGGGACGCGCGCCCCGCCGGCGTACCCCGCGCAGCAGCACACCGGTGCGCGCCGCGTCCAGCGCGCGCTCCACGACACGGGTGTCGCCCTCGTACGTCGTGGGCGGCGGGCCGGCGGACTCGCCGGGTGCGTCCCGGCCCAGGGCGTCCCCGGCGCCGTCGGCGAGGCCGTCGGCGTACGTCCGCAGGGCGCGTGCCCACACGTCGTAGCCCAGCGGCACCGGGGGCAGCCGGACCGGGTCCGTGGCGGGGCGGGCGCACACGGCCCGCAGATCGTCCAGCAGCACCCCCCACGACAGCACGTCCACCACGAGGTGGTGTGCGGTCAGGACCAGCAGCCGCCCCCGCGTCCCGCCCTCGATGAGCGTGGCCCGCAGCAGCGGCCCGGCGGCGAGGTCCACCCCACGCCGGGCCCGGTCGATCGCGGCCGGCACGGCCGTGTCACCGGCGGCCGTCACCTCCTCGACCGCCACCGTCTCCGCCGTGGGGTCGCTGACCTGCTCCCACCCCGTGTCCCGGACACGGAAGCGGTGACGCAGCACGCCGTGGTGAGCGGCGACCGCCCGGACCGCCGACAGCAGGGCCGGGGACGACAGCGCCCCGGGTACCCGCAGCGCGACCGACTGGTTCCAGTGCCCCGGGTCGGGCAGGGACAGCGCGAAGAACCAGCGCTGGACCGGGGTCAGCGGGATCGCCCTGCGCCGGGCGAAACTCCTGCTGACCGTCGCCGCCCCGGCCGTGGAGGTGGTCACCCGCGCCAGCGACCGGATGGTGGGGTGGGTGAACAGATGCCGCCGGGTGACCTGCAAGCCCTTCTCCGCGGCCTTCGTCGCGATCCGCAGAGCCTGCACCGAGTCGCCCCCCAGCGTGTAGTAGTCGTCGTCCAGGCCGATGTCCCCGGCTCCGAGGACCTCGCGCCAGACGTCCGCCAGCGCCGCCTCGACCGCGTTCATCTCCTCGGCCGGGCGCGGCGCGCCGGGGCCGGGCGCCGCCGGGGCGGGGCGGCGTGACGCCTTGCCGTCCGGTGTCGCCGGCACCCGCGCCGACCGCACGCGTCCGGGCACCAGATGCGCCGGAACCCGCTGGCGCACCCACTCCAGCAGTTCGTCCGCGCTGACGCTCCCGTCGCTCTCCACGACCGCCTCGCCCGGCGAGACCGTGGCCGCCCGGACACCGCGGTGGGCGCGGAGCACGCCCTCGACCCGGAGCGGGTCGGGGTGGTAGCCGTCCTCGGAGCGGACCTGCGCGACCCGGCCCAGGACGACCAGCCGGCCACCCGGCAGGAACAGGCCCGCGTCACCCGTGCGCCGCACGGTCGCGTCCGGCACCAGCGGATGCGCGACCACACAGTCCCCACGTTCCTCACGTACCGCCGTGAGCGGCCGCGGCGCCCCGCGGGCCCCGACACCGATCTCCCCGGGCACCCCCTCAGGACAGGCCCGGCCCCAGGGATCCAGCACACACAGCAGCGGATCCGCCCCGGCCCTGCCCACGGGCACGATCCCGGCGGCCGGTCCCGCGCCCCCGGCGTCTGCGATATCCCCGGCGTCTGCGGTGTCTGTGGTGTCTGTGGTGTTCGTGAGCTCCTCCCCGGCCAGTGCCAGACCCCACTCGGCCCCTCCGTACACCTGCACCAGACGACCCCGCGGGGCATGGGACCGCCAGCGGCGCACGAGGTCCGCGTCGAGCGGCTCACCGCTGATCACCAGCGTCCCCACCGACGGCGCACCGCCGCCCTCGTCCAGCCGGCCCACGAGCCGGGCCAGTTCGGCGGGGGTCAGCGCCGCCGAGGCCACCGCCCGCCCGCGCGCCAGCTCCTCCAGCCGGTCAGCGGGCGCCAGGGGCACCGCGGTGCCCCCCGCCGCGAGAGTGGTCAGCACATCGACCGCGAGCCGGCCGGCCGGGCCCCGGGCGATCAGCACCTCGCCCCGCTCCTCCGCACGCACCGCGTCCGCGAGGGCCCGGTGGGAGAGGACCATCCAACGCGGGTCCCCCGTCGTACCGCTGGTGCCCACCACCAGCGCCGGGGTCTCGGGCACAACGGGCACAACGGGGGGCAGCGCCCCGGGCCCTGACGCGCCGCCGATCCGCACCACCGGCGTCCCCGGGGCACGGGTCCCCCCGGCCAGGTCCACCAGCGCCGCCGCGCCCAGCGCGGACACCTCGGCCGCGACACCGCCGCCCCGCGCCGTGACGGGCCCGCAGAGCAGCCCCGCGCGCAGCACGCCCAGGCAGGCGGCGGCCAGATCGGCCGCCCGCTCGGCCACCACGGCCACCACGGCCCCGGGCCCGAGCCCGCTACGCGCGGCAAGGGCGGCGGCCACCGCGTCCGCGGCCCGGTCGACCTCCCCGTAGCACCGGCTGTCCGCGCCGTCGACGACCGCCGCTGCCAGGGGGTTTGTCCGGGCGTGGCGCCGCACCCGGTCGGCCAGCCCCTCCGCGGTCCGTGCCCCGACGGGTCCGTCCCCGCGTGCGGCCAGCGCCGACAGGCTCCCCAACGCGGCCCCGGGAGCGGCCAGCAGCGTGTCCACCAGGACGTCGAACCGGGCCGCCCACCGCGCCACCGTCGCCCGGGTGAACAGGTCCGTGTCGTACTCCCAGACGACCGCGATCGTGCCGTCCTCCTCGAACACCGCCCCGGCCAGGTCGTACACCGCCCCCGTACGGCGCAGCGCGACGGTCTCCAGCGACAGCGGCCCCAGGGGCACGCGCACCCCGTCACGGTCCGCGGACAGCAGCGCGCCCAGCGGGCCCAGCGCCGGGTCGTGCGCGGTGTTCTGCCCGAAACCGACCTCCACCAGCGGCGCGCGGCCACGGTCGCGGACCACACCCACCGGCCCCAGGAGACGGTCGAAGGTGACACCGCCGTGCTCCAGCCCCGCCACCAGTTCCCCGGCCACCAAGCGGAGCAGCCCGGCGAACGACTGCTCGGGCCGCAGCCGCACCCGGTGCACCACCGGGTTGGCGAAGTAGCCCAGGACATCGGCGAACTCGGGCCGCTCCCGGTTGGCGACGTTCACCCCCACGGCACTGTCCGCGCGCCCCGTGCTGGCGTGCAGCAGAACGTGGAAGACCGTGAGCAGCACGGCGAACGGGGTCGTCCCCGCCGCACGGGCACAGGCGTGGACGGCGGCCACCCGTGACGGCGCCAGCTCCACGCGCAGCGTCGAGCCCCGCTGCCCGCGCACCACCGGACGCGGCCGGTCGGTCGCCAGCTCCGCGGGCGGCGGTGGCGGCGTCAGCCGCCGTACCCAGTGCGCGAGGTGCTCGGCGCCCAGCGGCGTCCCGGCCCGGGCCAGCGACCACACCGCGAAGTCGGCGTAACCGTGCGCCGGCGCGGGCAGATACGCCTCGCCGCCCGCGCTCTCCGCCGCGTACAGCACCGCCAGCTCCCGCAGCAGGATGAGGGTGGACCAGTGGTCCGTGATCAGATGGTGCTGGGACACCACCATCACGGGACCCTCGGGCGCTCCGGTGTAGAGCCGGATCCGCAGCGGCGGCCGGGCGGTGATGTCGAACGGCGCGAACGCCTCACGCACCAGCTCCTCGCGGTGGGTGCGGTCCCAGGACGGTGGCACCGGCACCACGGCGAAATCCACCCGCGCGGTGGCGGCCACCCGCTGGACGGGATTCCCGTCCTCCTCGGGGAAGGAGGTGCGCAGCACCGGATGCCGGTCGGCCAGTGTCGTCCAGGCGCGGCGCAGCGCCCCGGTGTCACAGCCACCGGTCAGGCGCGCGGCGACGGCCACCACATACGCCGACCCGCCCAGGTCGAGATGGGCGGCATGCCACAGCGACAGCTGGTTCGGCGCGAGCGGGAACCGGCCCTGGGCCGGACCGCGCGGCACCGGACCGTCCTCGTCTGCGGGGGCGTCGAGCCGGTCGGCGAGCTCGTCCGCGAGCTCCGCCAGCGGCCGCGGGCCCAGGAGCGAGGGCAGCGGCGCCCGCACCCCCAGCCCCTCATGCACGGCCATGCGCAGCCGCAGCGCGGCCAGGGAGTCCACCCCCGCGCCGCTGGCCGGAGCGTCGAGATCCACCGCCGCCCCGTCGCCGCCCGCCACCTCGGCCACCCAGCGGCGCAGCAGCTCCCCGACCTCGGCGCGCCGCTGGTCGCGGGGGAGTGCCGCCAGCCGCTCGCGTGTCCCGGCCGCCACCTGGTGCCCCGCTGGCGCGAGCTGCGCGGCGAGGGCGGCGCGGCGCACCTTGCCCAGCGCGGTGCGCGGGATCTGCGTCACCAGACGGATCCGCCGCGGCACCGCGTGGGCGGGCAGATGCCGCGCACAGTGCGCCAGGACGGGGGCGCTCTCCAGCGGCGCGCCCGCGCGCGGCTGGACCGCGGCCACCAGCAGCGCCCCCCGGCCGGGCAGGGGCACGCCCGCCACCGCGGCGTCGGCGATCAGGGGATGGGCCGTCAGCACCCGCTCCACCTCGACCGGGTTCACCTTGTGCCCACCGGTGTCGATGAGCACCCGGGAGCGCCCGGTGACGGTCAGCCTGCCGTGCGCGTCCCACCTGCCCAGGTCGCCCGTTCGGTGGTGGTCGCTCCCCGGGTCGTTGACCACGGCGGGGCCGGACACGACGATCTCGCCCGTGGCGCCCGGCGGCAGCGCGGCGCCCCGCTCGTCGACCACGGTGACCCGCGCGCCCTTCAGCGGCGTGCCCACGGTGCCGGGGGAGGGCTGCGGCCCCACGTCCCAGCAGACACTGCCCGCCTCCGTGCTCCCGTAGGTCTGGCGCAGGGGGAGACCGAAGCGGTCCTCGAAGCGCTGGGCGACGGCGGGGTCGAGGAAGTTGCTCCCCGACAGACACAGACGTACCGCGCCCAGGTCGGCCCGGGTGCCCGCGGGCAGGTCGGCCAGGGCGTCGGCGAGCTGCGGCACGGTGATCAGCAGCGTGACGCGGTGGCGGGCCAGCGCCCGCACCACCGCGTCCACCGAGGACATCCCGCCGCCGCGGTCCGTCAGCACCAGCGTGGCACCGGAGCGCACCGCCGCCAGCAGACAGCAGAACTGCCCCAGGGCATGGAACAGCGGCACCGGGCACAGCAGGGCGTCCGCGGCGGTGATGCCCGCCGTCGTGGTGATGTTGTCCGCCTCGGCGACCTGGTGGGACTGGTCGCGCAGGACGCGCTTGGGTTCCCCCGTGCTGCCCGAGGAGAGCGCCCTGACCCACGCGCCGCCGCCAGGGGCCGGCGGGTGCCCCGCTCCCGGGGCCCCCGGCCGGGCCGGGGGGCCGTCCACGGCCACCACGGGCAGGCCGGTGAGCGCGGTCACGGGATGCCCGGCCGTGGTGACCACCACGGCCGGACGGCTGTCGGCGAGCCGCCGCCGCAGGGCCCGCTCCGGCTGGTCCGGGTCGATGGCCTCCACCGTGCAGCCCGCCGCGGCGGTGGCGAAGTAGGCGATGGCGAACTCGGGCCGGTTGTCCAGCACGAGCAGCACATGCGCGCCCGGCGCGGCGCCCGCTCCGGCCAGCGTACGGGCGAACCGGGGCACGGCCGCCGCCAGCTCGCGATAGCTCAGCGACCGCTCGCCCTGGACGATCGCCGCCGCCTCGGGATGGGCCCTCGCCGTGGCCGTGACCATGTCGAGCACGGGACTCGCGTTCACCAGGTCTCCTCCGCCAGCCGCTCGGCCAGCTCAGCAGGGGTGGGATGGACGAACACCTCGCGCGCGGTGACCCGCAGGCCCAGCCGCGCTCCGATCTCGGTCACCACGCTCATGGCCCGCGCCGAGTCACCGCCGTGCAGGAAGAAGTCCGCGTGGACGCCCAGACCGGTGACGCCGAGGACCTCCTCCCAGACCCGCACCAGCTCCCGCGGGGTGGGAGCCGGACGCGCCCGGTCCGGCTGCAGCCGCAGCAGCGCCCCGCGGTCGACCTTGCCCGAGGGGGTCGTGGGGAGCCGGTCGACCGTGTGCACCTCGGTGGGCACCATGTACGGGGGCAGCCGGGCGCTCAGGTGCGCGCGGAGCCGCGCGGCGCCGGCGTCGGGGTGCCCCGGATGCCACTGGACGAAGCACACCAGCCGCTCCGCCCGCCCGGCGCCATCGGTCGGGGCGGCCACGGCCACCCGCCGCACCGCGGGGTGCGCGGCCGCCGCGTGCTCCGTCTCGCCCAGCTCGACGCGCTTGCCCAGCAGCTGGACCTGATCGTCGATACGGCGCAGGAACTCCAGCTCACCGGAGGGGAGCTGGCGCACCAGATCGCCGGTCCGGAAGCAGCGCTCCCCGTCCACCTCGACGAACTTGCGCGCGGTGCGCTCGTCGTCGCCGAGGTAGCCGATCGCCACGGTGGGACCGCCCAGGTACAGCTCGCCCGGCGTGCCCGGCGCGACATGCCGCCGCTCCCGGTCCCGGACACTGGCCCTGATGTGCGGCAGCGGGGTTCCGATCGGCGGCAGGACACCGCGGTCGGACCAGGCGGAGACATCACAGAACACCGCGCCCGCCACGGTCTCGGTCGGCCCGTACTCATTGAGGACGCGACTGGGGAATCCCGGCGGGGGATAGGCGGCCAGCCGCTCGCCGCCGGTGCGGATGAGGCGGACATCGCCCAGGTCCACACCGTCGATACGGAACACCGACTCCAGCAGCAGCGGGGGAAGGTAGGTCTGGGTGACGCGGTGGGCCCGCAGCCACTCCACGAGCGCTCGGGGCGAGGAGCGGTCCGCGTCGGAGGCGATGTGCACGGACGCCCCCGTGCTCAGGAACGGCCACAGCTCGTCGATGGTGACATCGAAGCCGGGCGAGCCGATCTGCGCTCCGCGTTCGGTCGGCGCGGCGCCGACCAGGCGGGCGTACGCCGCCACGTAGACATCCAGCGCGGCACGGCTGACCAGCGTGCCCACCGGGAGCCCCGTCGATCCCGAGGTGAACAGGCAGTACGCGGGATCCCGCGGCCGGGCGCCCGGATCCCCCGGGCCGTCCCCGCCGTGGGCCAGCAGCGTCCCGGGCCGGACGGCCGGGACGCCACTGGCCCCGGCCAGCGCGTCATCGTCGGTGACCAGCAGCGTCACCGACGCGCGGGCCAGCAGCAGGCGCAACCGCTCCGGTGGCTGGGCCTGGTCCAGCGGGGTGAAGCAGGCGCCCGCGAGGAGCACCGCGAGCTCCAGGACGAACAGGTCGGTGGCGCGGGGCAGCACCAGACCGACCCGGTCCCCGGGTCTGACGCCGAGCGCGGCGAGCCCTCCCGCGGCCGCGCGGGCGCCGGAGGCGAGCTGGGCGTAGGTCAGCCGGGCGCCCCGGTGGTCGGTCAGCGCCACGGCGTGGGGAGCCCGGCGCACCTGGCGGGCCACGGCGTCCAGCATGTCCATCGCTTGCTTCCCCTTTCTGGGGACCGGGTCGCACGGCGGGGACGGCGCGCCCCGGCCGGGTCAGGAACTGGCGCCGGTGGGCATCGTGCGCCCCACCGCGTACTCGTCGAACCACAGCGAGGTCTCGGCCGTACGGAAGGCACCGCCCGGCACCGCCTCGTACTGCCGGTAGCGGTGGATCGCGGTGAGGTAGACATGGACGGTGGCCGCCCAGTGCGGCGCCTCGTTGACCATCAGGTGCAGTTGCTGGTCGTTCTCGGGCAGGATCGGGGCGATCCGGCCCGGCGCGATGGTGAACTTGCTGACCTCGGTGAGCTCGACGGCCTCGCCGACGGTCCGGACCCCGTACTTGATCTCCTTCGTCTCACCGGCGAGTGCGCTGACCGCGCCGATCGTGTCGGCGTGATCGTGGATCGGACTGCCCATCCCCGGGGCCCAGAAGACGAGGACGACCTGGTAGGGGTCGTCCGGTGAGTTCAGGAGCAGCCGGGTGTAGTTGCCGCTGGGCTGGTACGCCGCGGCGAAGTCCTGGTTCCGCGCCGAGGTGGTGAACTCCGTGAGCGCGTGGGAGAGCCGGTCGATGATCTGCTGAGGGGTGAGCTCGCCGGCCTGGCTCTTGGTCCGCGAGACCGTCTCGATGAGTGCGGTGACGTCCATGAGTCACTTCCACTAGGGGGAGTCGGAGAGGAGGGTCGTGCGCGCGGACACCGTGGCGGCAGGGGCCGGTACGGGCGCCGCCGGGCGGCCAGGGTGACGCCCCCGCAGCGGGCAGGGGCTCAGCGAGGCGCGCCGCCGTGTGCGCGGAAGGCAACGACCGGCCGTGCTGTCGTCCGGTGCGCCGGGACTGGACACCGGCGACCCGGCCCCGCACCGGGGCCGGCGCCGCGTCCGGATGGCGGTCCGGACACGGGCGGCCCGTGGCGAGGCGGGGAAGAGGGCGACGCGCCCGTCCAGCGGGCGGTCCGCCATGAGGGATTCCCGGGCCGGCGGCGCGCGGGAAGGACTGAGGTGGGGGGCGCCTGGCGGGCGGCGCGAGGGGCTTCTCCTCTCCGTCAGGGCACCGGGACTGGCGGGTCCGCCGGCGCGCGGGGACGGTACGGGCGGGACGGTCTCAGGCCAGGGCGGCCGTGCCGGCGCTCTCCTGCCGGGGCAGGTCCCCGGCGCGGACCACCGCGTCGCGCAGCGGCTCGCACAGGGCGATGAACCGCTCGGCCCGCTCGGCTCCCAGCGCGCGGTAGGCCGGAGCCGCGCAGAGGTCGGTCGTCTCCTCGACGCGCGAGCGCAGCCGCCTGCCCGTCTCGGTCAGGTGCCCCGAGGCATCCAGCAGGCCCGACGCGGTGAGCGCGGCCACTTCCGCGTCCCAGTCCCGCTCGGACCAGTCGCGGTGCTCACGCGCCTGCCGCGCGCTGAACAGGCTCTGCCCCGTGGCGGTATCGGTGACCAGCGCCGCGATGGCGCCGACACCGTGACCGATGAGCGCGGCGACATGTCCGTCACCCCGGTGCTCCCGCAGGAGCGTGATGGCGTGCCACAGCACCAGATGCGGTTCGGTGGGCCAGGGCAGCGCGGCGTGCGCGGCGTACAGGGGCCGTCCCTCGGGGGCGCACGCCTCGGCGGCGTACCTGGCCAGGGCGGCGGCCTCGGCGAGTTCCGCGCTGGCCACCACGTCAGCGCCCAGGACCCGGCGCAGCGCGCGGTCCACCGCGACCAGACGGGCCTCGGCCACGCGCTCGGGCGGGGCCAGGTCCCAGGCCCGCGGCAGATGGCGGGCGATGAGAGCGGGGTTGAAGTTGTAGAACGCGGCTGCCACCGCGGCGGACGAGGCACGGCCCAGGGCGGCGGCCCGGCCGGCGAAGTACCCCATGTGCCCCGGTTCAAGTCCTGCGGACGTGAACTCCTGGTCGACTTCCGGGGCGAAATAGCAGAGCAGATGGATGGGATCCATCGCCTGATGGCAGCGCGAAGCGATTAAGGGTATCGAATCGCTGGTCATAATGTGAGGCTACGTCAGCCAGGCGAGCGGTGTCAACGACCCTAAAAAGATTGATGCGGTGTGCATGATGCATGCTGTGAGGGTAATTATCATCGCGTGATGGGGTGTTGTACGGGCAGGGTCGGGGCATGCTGAAAAACTCTCCGAGAGACCGATTCCGCCTCTCCCGCAAGGTGCTTGAGGCATCTGTGCCCGGCACTGTCTGACGCTGTCTCTTACCGCTATGACCTGGGAAGACGTCAATTATTCTGCTTCTTTCGCAGAGAGTGGGATGTGATTTATGACTGCTCGAAAAAAGGGCACGAAAGAAGAACCCTACGATGTCGTAATCGTGGGCGCGCGCTGCGCCGGCGCTCCGCTGGGAATGCTGCTCGCGCGGCGTGGATACTCGGTGGAAATAGTAGATAGGAATGCCGCTGGAGCAGACACGTTATCCACCCACTGGATCAGGTGGCCAGGAGTTCAACGGCTCCGTGCATGGGGTCTTGTGACGGAACTTGAAAAAACGGGATGTCCCCCTATCGTCCAGGCCTGCCTCGACTTCGAGGGCCGGGTCCTCAGCGGCGGACCGCGGGCCGGCGGCATCGAAGCGGCGACCTACGCACCCCGGCGGACCGTGCTGGACGCGCTGCTGGTGGCCGAGGCCCGCGCCAGCGGGGCCCGGCTACGGGAACGCTTCGCGGTCACCGGACTCATCGTCACCGGCGGGCGGGTCGCCGGAGTGCGCGGAGTGGGACCGGACGGGCCCGCCGACCTGCACGCGCGTGTGGTCGTCGGCGCCGACGGCCGCAACTCGACGGTGGCCCGCCTGGTGGAGTCCCCGGCCGTGGAGGACAGGGGGATCCTCGCCCGCAGCCTCTACGGCTACTGGTCGGGCATCGGGGAGCCGGGGATACGGGTGGTGTTCCGCGGCAGACGCGGCATCTCCCTGTGGCCGACGCACGACGGACTCACCGTCGTCTCCCTGGTCTTCCCGCCGGACCAGGCACCCGGCCGCGGACCCGCGGCGCTCACCGAGTTCTACACCTCCTGCCTGCGGGAGGTTCCCGAGGTCGGGCGCGCCCTCGCGGACGCGGACCTGGTGTCGCCGGCCCGGGCCGCGGCGGTCCGCAACGCCCGCCGGCGTGCCCACGGCCCGGGATGGGTCCTCGCCGGAGACGCCGGACACCACAAGGACCCCGTCTCCGCCCAGGGCATCTCCGACGCCTTCGCCGACGCCGACGGGCTCGCTGACGCGCTCGACACCGGGCTCTCGGGCGCCGCCGGACTCGACCAGGCACTCGCGCGCCACACCGCGACCCGCGACGCCCACCGGCTCGGGACCTTCGCCTACACCTGCGAACAGGCCGAGCTGAGGCCCTTCGGCGCCGACTTCCTCGCGGACCTGACCCGCACCGCCGCCGACGAACAGGCCGTCGAAGCGTTCCTCAACACCTTCGTCGGCTGCGACGCGCCCGCGGACGCCGCCTGGCTCGGCGACTCCCACTAGGGCCTGTCTGATGGATCTTGCCGGGCCCGTGGGCCCGGGACCGCCCGGTGCCCCGCGGTCCGGGAGGCACCCGCCCTGGGTCTGACGGCCCGGGGCGGGGGTGCCCGGGGCCCGGCCCGGGGGAGTGGCTCCCGCGCCGGACCCCGCTGCCTGGCCCCGCCCGGTCCGCGCGCAAGGACCGAGGCCCATAGCTGCCTCCCCGTCGTCGTTGATGGACACCTCAGTGCGCGAGACCGGGCGGCAGCCCCAGGAACAGACCACCGCTGACCTCGACGAGCTGCCCGGTGACCCACCGGGCGTCATCCGAGGCGAGGAACGCCACGGCGTCGGCGACATCGGCGGGCGTACCGATCCGGCCGAGCGCGGTCATGTCGATGATGACCTGCCGGGTCTCCGGCTGCTCCCGCCGCTCCGCCGCGGTCAGATCGGTGTCCACGGCGCCGGGCGCCACGGTGTTCACGGTGATCCCCCGCTCGCCCAGCAGATGCGCCAGCGTCCGGTTCATCGCCACCACCGCGGCCTTGGCCATCGTGTACGCCACGTCCGGTACGGCGACCCGGATCGCGGCGGAGGAGACCGACACCACCCTGCCCCCGTCGGCCAGCAGCGGCAGCGCGCGCTGCACCAGGAAGAAGGGTGCCCGCGCGTTCACCGCGAACAGCCTGTCGAAGATCTCGGGTGTCGTGGCCTCGAAGAACGTCGTGCTGAAACCCGCGTTGTTGACCAGGATGTCGAGCCGGTCCCTGCCGCCCTCGGCGAAGCGGGACCCCACCTCGGCCAGCAGCTCCTCCACCCCGGTGACGGCCGAGAGGTCGGCGCCGACGGCGAACGCCTCGCCGCCGGTGTCGCGGATACCCGCCACCGTCCGCGCGGCGGGCCGTTCGTCGTGTCCGTAGTGGACGGCCACGCGTGCGCCGTCGGCGGCCAGCCGCTCGGCGATCCCTCTGCCGATCCCCCGGGAGGAACCGGTCACCAGCGCGGTACGGCCTGTCAGATCGGGCATGACACTCCCTGGACGTAAGGGTGGCTCCGGGCAGGGGCGGCGCCGGCCGCGCGGGTGCCGCGCCGACGGGCGGCCGTGTGCGGGGGCGCGGGGCGGCGGC
>NZ_JBHVHF010000072.1:0-28747 GCF_042800315.1 Streptomyces sp. NPDC057638 | reverse complement strand
TCCGGGGACCCCTCGTCGTTACCCGGTTCGCTCAGCCCGGCGGCTCCCGCGTCCCGGCGGGCCGCTCCCCGCTCGGCCGGTGTCACCCACGGGGCTCAGGAGGTGCTCCGGGCCGCGCCCCGTCCGTGCTCAGGGCGAGGCGGGCGTCGCGGGCCGGGTCGCGGGCGTCCGCAGATAGACCACCTGGCCGATCGCGGTGGACGGCGCGTGCAACGCGTCCCCCGCGTAGCTCACCCGCACCTGGTCCGGCCAGTCCGACGGGGTCAGACCGGGCTGCGAACAGCGGAAGACCCCGGACAGGTCCGTGGTCATCTCGCAGGACCCGGCGGGGTGGCCGGAGCGGAGGAAGTCGGCGGTCACCGCCGCGTCCTGCACCCCGCTCAGCTCGGCCTCCCGCTCCACCAGCGTTCCGCTCACCTCCATCGTGGCGCGGTCGACGACCAGCTGGAACTGGAGAGAGTCGAGCGTCGTCGGCATCGGCGGGTTGGCCGCCGCGCGGGACGCGGGCGAGGCCACCGACGCCAGGGTGCCGAGCGTCACCACGGCCAGCAGGGTCACCAGCCAGGACAGCCAGGACCGGTTCCCGGGAAACCGGGTATCGCGCATGTCTGTTGTCTCCTTGACGAGGGCGGGCGGCCGGGGGCCGTGACACCGCCCCGGGATGGCCCGGGGCCACGGGCCCGGACCCGCCGCGCCGAGATCGTTGCGGACCGCGCGCCCCCGGCGCACCCGGAACGCGCGGGCGGCCCCTCTTTCGCGCGAACCCGCGCCCTGTGATTCGCCGGGTCGGAGTAGACCGCGCGCACGGGGTGGACGTCCGCCCCGACGGCATGGCCCCGGGCCGGAACGCGTCGCCCGGAGGAGAGCGGCGGCATATCTGGCCGGTATTCGCCGGGAGCACGGGAAGGCGCCGGGAGCGCCCCAGCGGGTCGGGTACGGTCGGCGCGGACCCCGCCACGGCCGAGTACCCGTGACGGGAGCCAGCGTAGGAGTTGCCTGAACTGAGCCTCTTCCGTGGGGGATTCAGCTCGTGTCCTCAGCCACCTTCCCGGCTCGCCAGGTCGGGGACCTGACAAGAAGGCCCCCGCCGCGGCCGGATACCGTGACGGGAGCCAACGTAGGGCCTGGGTGAGCTGAGCCCCGCTGTTTGGGGCTCAGCTCACTTCTTCAGCCACCTTCCCAGCTTGTCCGCCGTGCGGACCAGAAGGTCCTCGACGCGCTGCCGGAGTGACGACCTGGGCTTCCACCGGAGGCGCCGGAGCGTGTCTGGCGCGGTGGGGGGAGATCCGGCTCGTACCGGACGGGGCGGCGCCATGGTGCGCCTGACACAACCGAGCGATGTCGGGTACCGTCATGGAGAAGGCCCCCGCCATGGCCGGACACCGTGACGGGAGCCAACGTAGGGCCTTGGTGAACTGAGCCCCGCGAGTGGGGGCTCAGCTCACTTCTTCAGCCACCTCCCCAGCTTTTCCGCCGTGCGGACCAGAAGGTCCTCGACGCGCTGCCGGAGTGACGGCTTGGGCTTCCTACGACGCCCCATGGGCGCCTCCCCTCAGATTGGCCGCCGATGGAATCCCGGTCGGCGGCCCTTCCTTTGGTTCGGGCCGGGCCCCGAGGGGCGGGGTCCGGAGCGATCCTTGAGGGGAGGCGCACCGTAGTGCGCGAGAACAATCTAGGGATCACCGCGATGGGATAACCCTTTTTCAGTCATATGCCAAATAGGGCGCATTGGCGACACCTCGCGCCCCCTGTGGGCGCCCTCGCGCCCCTCGCTCAGGGCGCGGGGATCCAGGTGACCGGCGTCGTCGGGCAGGCGGTCGCCAGGGTGGTCAGACGGTCGCGTTCGCGCGGGTCCACGGCCAGGTCCCAGCGGAGTTTGGTGGCGGTCCACTCCGCGAGGTAGCGGCAGCGGGCGCCGGGCGCCGGGGGTAGCCATTCGGCGGGGTCCTGGTCGGCCTTGGACCGGTTGGCGCGCGCGGTGACGGCGATGAGCGAGGTCGGCTGGCCCTGGTCGTTGGCGTACGCCTCGCGGCGGGCGGCCGTCCAGACGGAGGCGCCGGAGTCCCATGCCTCGGCGAGCGGCACCATGTGGTCGATGTCGAGGGAGGCGGCCGGGGTGACGGTCTGCTCGTCGTAGTACGAGAACCAGGAGCCCCCGGTCAGTGTGCAGCCCGGGCCCACGGTCGGCGGTTCGACGGCCTCGTCCAGCAGGACCTCGTTACGGGTGGTGCAGCCGTCGGTGGGGTTGAGCCCGGCGTTCCAGTGGCGGAAGGCGCTGCGTACGTACCCCGTACGGTCCTCGGCGGCGATGGGCAGCAGGGCCACGGCGCCCGTGAGTGGGGCCGTCTCGGCGGCGCGGGCGGCCGTCCCGGCGCGGGGCGCGGGGGCGGCGGCGGCCGGGAGGGTCAGGGCGAGGGGGAGCAGGGCGAGTGCGGTGGCCGTGGCGGCGCGGATCAGGGGAGAGGTCACCGCAACCGAAATACGGGCATAGGTGATGAAAACGGGGCAGTGAACCGAACGGCTGCGCCGAATGGGCGCACGGGTTCACCCCGGGCACCCCGCTGGGGCATCTCGGGGCGGCACCCCGTGACCCCGGCCCCGCGTGGCCGTTGTCCCCGGCATGACCAAGACTCAGCGCCTGCTCGCGACCGTCGCCCTCGCTGCCTCCGCCTCGGCCCTCGCGGTCTCCGGCGCCCACGCCGCCCCCGCCCCCACGCCCGCCCCCGGGCCCCTCGGATCCACCTCGCTCGGCCAGTTGGGCCAGCTCAACCAGCTCAAGGAGCTGAACCAGCTGAACCAGCTCATGGAGGTGCCCAACGCGCTCGCGCCGCTGACGGACCCGGTGACGATGCTGGTGGGCGCGGTCAACTGACCCCCGCCGCCGCTGCCGCGTGACGGGTACGGGGGCGGGCCACCCGCCTCCGTACGCCGTGGGTCGCCGCAGACCGGCCCCGTGCCGACACCGGCACCGACCTCCGCGCCCGTCCGCCGGGCTCCACCGAGAACTCCCCCGGAAACTTCCCCGGAAAAAAGTTCCGCGACCGTGTAGAGAACCGGTTCGCCGCTCCGACGTCTCCTGTGAGAGGTGCCCACCAGGGGCGCCCACCGGCACACAGGAGCGGCACCATGAAGTACCTCTTGATGATCCAGGGCACCCAGGCGGGCTACGAGGCCATGGCGGGCAAGGAGTCCCCCGGCCACCCGGCCTGGAGCGAGCAGCAGCTCCAGGCGGTGTTCGCCCATATGTCCGCGATCAACGACGACCTCGCCGAGTCCGGCGAGATGGTCGGGGGCGCGGGGCTCACCGAGCCCGCCCAGGCGCGGATGATCGCCCTCGGCCCCGACCGCCGTCCCGTGATCACCGACGGGCCCTACGGCGAGACCAAGGAGGTCCTCGGCGGGTACTGGATCCTGGACTGCGAGAGCCTGGAGCGGGTGACCGAGATCGCCACCCGGGTCCTCCGGTGTCCGGGGCCGGAGGGGGCCGAGCTGCCCGTCATCATCCGGCCCATCCAGGGCGAAGGCGGCTGTGAGATCTGATGCCGTCCCCACCGCCGCCCCGCACCGACCGGGCCCGCCGCACCGACGGGGGCCCGCAGGCCCGCCGGGCCCCGCGCGGATGAGCGCGCCACCCACCGTCGAGGACCTGCTGCGCCGGCACGCGCCGCAGGTCCTCGGCGCGCTCGTACGCCGTTACGGTCACTTCGACCTCGCCGAGGACTCCGTCCAGGAGGCGCTGCTCGCCGCCGCCCACCAGTGGCCCGGGGACGGTGTCCCCGCCAACCCGCGCGGCTGGCTGATCCGGGTCGCCTCGCGGCGGCTCGTCGATCTGCTCCGGGCCGAGGAGGCCCGGCGCCGCAGGGAGGAGGCCGTGGCGGGACTGCTGCCGCGTGACGCGCACACCGCTCCGGCGCCGGGGGAGAGCCGGGCGCCCGCCGCCGACGACACCCTGACCCTTCTCTTCCTCTGCTGCCATCCCGATCTCGGTCCGGCCGCGCAGATCGCGCTCACCCTGCGCGCGGTCGGCGGACTGACCACCGCCGAGATCGCCCGCGCCCATCTGGTGCCGGAGGGCACCATGGCGCAGCGGATCAGCCGGGCCAAGCAGCGGATCCGGGGCGTTCCCTTCCGGCAGCCGGGGCCCGAGGACCGTGACCAGCGGCTCGACGCCGTGCTCCAGGTCCTCTATCTGATCTTCAACGAGGGGTACACGGCCACATCGGGCGCCACCCTGCACCGGGCCGACCTCGCCCGGGAGGCCATCCGGCTGACCCGCGCGCTGAGCGCGCTGCTGCCCCGCGACGGCGCGGTCACCGGACTCCTGGCGCTGATGCTGCTGACCGAGGCGCGCGGCGCCGCCCGTACCACCGAGCGGGGCGATCTCGTCCCTCTCGACGAACAGGACCGCAGCCGCTGGGACCAGGCCGCCATCCGGGAGGGAACCGCCCTGGTCGAACGGGCGCTGACCCAGGGCCCGGCCGGGCCGTACCAGCTCCAGGCCGCCATCGCCGCCCTCCACGACGAGGCACCGGACGCCGGTGCCACCGACTGGCCGCAGATCCTCGCCCTCTACGACCTGCTGGTACGGATCACCGCCGATCCGATGGCCGCCCTGGGCCGGGCCGTGGCCATCGCCATGGTCCACGGTCCGCGCGCCGGACTCGCCGAGGCCGACGCGCTCGCCGGGCGGCTCGCCGGGCACCACCGGCTGGACGCCGTCCGCGCCCATCTGCTGGAGCGGGCGGGCGAGGTGGCGGAGGCGCGGGCCGCGTACGGGCTGGCGGCCCGGCGTACCCTCAGCGCCCCCGAGGCCCGCTACCTCCTGGGCCGGGCCGCCCGGCTCGCCCGCTGAACGCCGGTTTCGGCGGCAGCCGGCCCGGACGGCAGAGGTTGACCCTGACGTAACGTCAACTTCTACCGTCAGGGCCATGGAGTGGTCGATCCAGGAGATCTCCCGGCTGGCCGGGACGACGAGCCGCACCCTGCGGCACTACGGGGAGCTGGGGCTCCTCACCCCGAGCCGGGTGGGGGCCAACGGCTACCGCCACTACGGCCCCGATGAGCTGGTGCGGCTCCAGCGGATCCTCCTCCTGCGCGAGCTGGGGCTCTCCCTGCCCGCGATCGGGGAGGTCCTGGAGGGGCAGCGGGACACCGCCGTCGCCCTCCGGGCCCATCTGGGCCTGCTGGAGCAGGAGCGGGAGCGGATCGAGCGGCAGATCACCTCGGTGCGGACCACCTTGCGCAAGACGGAACGAGGAGAGGAACTGATGGCGGAGGAAGTGCTGGACGGTTTCGACCACACCCGCTACGAGCGGGAGGTCACCGAGCGGTGGGGCCGCGACGCCTATGAGCGCGGTGACCAGTGGTGGCGCTCGCTGAGCGAGGAGCGCCGCCGCGCGTACCACCAGGAGCAGAAGGACATCGCCCGCGCCGTCGCGGCGGCGGCCGCCGCCGGGCTCGCCCCCGACAGCGACGAGGTCCAGGAACTGGCCGCCCGGCAGTACGCCTGGCTGTCGCTCTTCGAGGCACCCTCGCGCGACCACTTCATCGGCCTGGGGGAGATGTACACGGCCGACGAGCGGTTCCGGAAGGCCTACGACCGCGAGGGCGCGGGCACGGCTGAGCTGCTGCGGGACGCGATGCGGGTGTACGGGGAGACCGGGCTCACAGACGGCTGAGACCCATATGTGCCCGACTTCACCCCTTTTCTCCCTGTGCCGGGTGTCAGGTGGCGTCGAGCGCCCTCCCAATGGCGTAAGGTTGTGTTTACCGACGCGGGGTGGAGCAGCTCGGTAGCTCGCTGGGCTCATAACCCAGAGGTCGCAGGTTCAAATCCTGTCCCCGCTACTCACTACTGTGGCCCGGCCCTCTTCACGAGGCCGGGCCACAGTGCTTTCGCCTTCTTCCCATGGCGCCGGTCCCGTGCCCACCCCCCTGCCCACCTCCGTGTGGACCGTCGGCTCCGGGGCGATGGAGGCGGGGCGGCGCACGGAAACCACCCCTCGGCCGGGCAGGCGCCCCCGTGCCCCAGCCCCGCCCGGCATACGACACGCGCCCCGGGGTCCGGCGGGGCGGCAAGGCCGCCCGCCCCTTCCTGAGGCGAACCCCCACCTCCACGCCGTACAAAGGCACTATGTACCTCGCACGGCGAAAGCAGGAGGACGAGCGGCCCGGAGGCTCCCGCTCCCGCCGCTTTGTGCGCGCCCTTCCCGTGCTGATGATCATCTGTGGGGTGATCTTCGATCTGGCGACCCCGCCCCGGTTCACCGCCGTCCCGATACTGACGGCCGCCCCGTTGATCGCGGCGCCGTTCTACCCGTGGATCGGCACGCTGCTGATCGGGGTCGCGGTGACGGTGACCGTCTTCCTGCTGCACTACGTCAACGACATCACGCTCCGGCCGCAGGCCGTCACCGAGCTGATCACCGTGGTGACGGTCTCCGGCCTGGCGCTGCTGATCGGCCGGGTCATCCGGCGGGGCGATGAGCGGCTGGCGTCCGCGCGGACCATCGCCGAGGCGGCCCAGCGGGCCGTGGTGCCGACCCCCGCCGAGCGGATCGGCGGGCTCCGGATCGCCGCGCGCTATGAGGCGGCGCTGGCGGACGCCTTCATCGGCGGGGATCTCTTCGCCGTCCAGGACACCCCGTACGGGGTCCGGCTGGTCGTCGGCGACGTCCGGGGCAAGGGACTCGGGGCCGTCGAGGCGGTCGCGGTCGCGATCGGCGCCTTCCGGGAGGCGGCCGACCGGGAGAGCGCCCTGGAGGGCGTCACCCGCCGGCTGGAGAGCGCCCTGGTCCGTGAGGCACGGCGGCGCCCGCCGCCGGATGTCTTCGAGGCGTTCACCACCGCGGTCCTCGCGCAGGTGTCGCCGGGCAACGGTGTCGTACGGCTGGTCAACCGGGGGCATCCCGATCCGCTGCTGCTCCACCCCGATGGGCGGCTCGATGTGCTGGAACCCTCGGAACCCGCGCTTCCGCTGGGGATGGCGGAACTCTGGCCGGAGCCGGACCGGGTGGACGAGTACCGGCTGCCCCGGGGTGCCACGCTGCTCTTCTACACCGATGGTCTCTCCGAGGCGCGGGACGCCCGGGGAGACTTCTACGATCCCGTCACCCGGCTGGCCGGTCGGGTCTTCCCGGGGCCGGGTGAGCTGCTGGACGGTCTGATCGACGATGTCCGCCGCCATACCGGGGGCGGCGCCACGGACGATATGGCGCTGCTGGCGGTGACGAGCCCCCACCGGTCGGCCGGAGAGGGCGCGGAGGCCGCGGAGGCCGGGGAAGCCAGGGAAGCCAGGGAAGCCAGGGAAGCCGGGGAAGCCTCAGGGGTCAGAGGAAGCTGAGAAGTCAGGGAAGCGCCAGGGCTCAGGGAAAACATCAGGGGCCAGCGAAAGCCCCAGGGGCCGGAGAAGCCTCAGAGGCCGGAGAGGCCTCAGGGGTCGGAGCGGCGGACCCAGGGCGGCGCCGGGACCGAGTCGGTTGAGTGCTCGGGATCGACGCGGAAGAGGTATTCGTACGCTCTGTAACGGGGGCGCAGCACTCCGCATAACATTTGACGAACTGTCAGAAGTGTGATGTTGGCCGACGCGGCATCAAGTCGCCCGAATCCGACCGCTTGTGTCCGTTTTGGATCTCGGTAAAGCCATGAGGGATCAACGAGAACAGCTTGGAATCTAGTCCTCACGTCTATTAACGTTCGATAACGCAGCGCGGTCGTCCCAGCCGTCGTCAGGACGGCGCCGTGCTCACGCGCCGAATCCCGTCAGGGAACCGGGGAACCACCACTTGGGGTGAATCGGTCCTTCTTCGTCATGCCCCGGCATGCGGAGGGGACCGTAGGAGACCTTCCTGCTCCGAACCCGTCAGCTAACCCGGTAGGCGAGAAGGAAGGAAAGGAGTGCGCCTCAGTGGCGTCCAACAGTCCTGCCCCGGAAGCGCCTTTCGCGCCCGGAGTCTTCAGTGAGAACGGTGCGGCGCGTTCGACCGGCGAGTGGAACCCGAGTGCCGAGACGGTCCCGGTGCGCGGGCGTCACCGGCAGCGGGTCATCAAGCAGCGCGGCGGCTTCGCCCGCAGCTCCACGGTGCTCGGCGTCGGTGTGATCGCCGCGGTCGGTGCCGGTGGCATCGCCACCGCGCAGAACAAGCCCGCCATCTCGATCTCCCTCCCGGACGCCCTCACGGACAACCTTCCCGACCCCGGGGCCTTCATGTCCGACGGGGACCAGGGCGAGGAGACCTCCGGCGGCGAGAACGCCTCCTACGCGGCGATGGGACTGGCCGGCGCGGAGGCGGGCGAGGAGAGCTCCGACGCGGGTGAGGCCCTGCGTTCCCGGATCCTCCAGCAGGTCGAGCAGCAGCAGGCCGCCGCCGAGGCCGAGGCGAGGGCCGCCGCCGAGCGCGCCGCCGCGGCCAAGGCCGCCGCCGACGCGAAGAAGGCGGAGGCGGAGGCCCGTAAGAAGGCCGAGGCCGCGAAGAAGAAGGCGGAGGCGGAGGCCCGTAAGAAGGCCGAGGCCGAGCGGATCGCCAAGCTGGCGAAGAGCTTCTCGCTCCCCACCTCCAACTACCGCATCACCTCCACCTACGGCCAGTCCGGCGCCATGTGGTCCTCCGGTCAGCACACCGGCCTCGACTTCGCCGCGCCGGCCGGTACGCCGATCAAGGCCGTCGGCAGCGGCACGATCAAGTCGGCGGGCTGGTCCGGGGCCTACGGCTACCGGATCGTGCTGGAGCTCAACGATGGCACCGAGGTCTGGTACGCCCATCTGTCCTCCATGAACGCGAGTCCGGGCCAGAAGGTCGCCCCCGGCCAGACCATCGGCCGTGTCGGCGCCACCGGAAACGTCACGGGTGACCACCTCCACCTGGAGATCCACACGCCCGGCGGTTCCGCCCTCAACCCCATGTCCTGGCTCCGGGACAAGGGCCTCACTCCCTGATCCTGTCGCCCCCGGTGGGGCGTCCCGCGCCGCGGCCCCACCCGGGGCCGCCGCCGCGATGACCCCCGGTCGCGTCCGTATCCCCACGGGGCCTCAGCCACACCACGGGCCTCAGTACCACTATGGGCCTGATGCCCTTCCCAGCGGCCGCGGCCCTGACGCCTCCCCCGACGTCAGGGCCGTCGGCTTCCCACCGCCCCGCCGCCGTCCCGGTACGGGTTGTACCCCTCGTAATCCCGGTACGGCGGCGGTGTCCACGCCCGGCCGGTCGTCCGCGCGGCATGGGTCAGGGCCGGGCCCGCTATCGCCTTCAGCTCCCACATGTGGTGCAGCAGCTCCTGCTCACGTGCCACGAAGTCGGGCTCCACCACCCCGCGCCGCGCCCGGTGGCGCAGCGACGCCAGCGAGGTCGCGAAGCGCTGGTACTCACTGAGCGCGTGCGTCCCGCTGGGGCCGTGGTGGTGCCGGGCGAAGTCCCGGGCCACGGTCCGCGCCTTCATCGAGGAGAGCGCGGACGGCTCGGCCCGGCCGAGCCAGCCCGCCGCCGCGTAGGCGGGCAGCTCCGCCCCCACCGTGGCCAGCGCCTTCTGCCGGGACCAGATGGAGAGCCAGGTCAGCAGCGCGAAGACGGGCACCATGAACACCCCGTACACGACATAGAACCCCCACGGCCCGAGGAGCGATGCCGAGGCGTTCCACAGCGCGTGGATCCCCATCGCCAGCACCAGCCCCAGCAGGGGTGGCGCGAGCCGCCGCACCCGCTGGTGCCGGGCGGCGACCGCCGCGATGCCGAAGCCGATGCCGGTGAAGACGGTGAAGAGGGGATGGGCGAAGGGCGACATGACGACCCGGACGAAGAAGGTCGCCACCGTCACCGAACCGAGCACCGACGACCCCAGGTCCTGGTCCTCGCCGAAGGCGTTGCCGAGATAGAGGATGTTCTCGGTGAAGGCGAACCCGGTCGCGGTGCACCCCGCTATCACCACCCCGTCGACGAGTCCCGTGAACTCCCGGCGGCGGAAGAGGAAGAGCAGCAGGATCGCGGCGGCCTTCGCGCTCTCCTCCACCACCGGGGCTATCACGGTCGCGCCGAGCGTGTCCGCGCTCGTGGGGTCGGCGGTGGCCGTGGCGATCCAGCGGGTGGCGAAGGAGTTGGCGAGGATCGCCACCAGCGCGGCGGCGAACGCACCCCAGGCGAAGGAGAACAGCAGATTCCGCCACGGGCCCGGCTCCACCCGGTCCAGCCAGCGGAAGGCCGCCATCAGCAGCGGCACGGGCAGGGTCGCCAGCCCCAGTCCGACCAGGAAGCCCTCGGTGCCGGTCTCCTCCCGCACCAGGGCGAGGATCACCAGCGCGCACAGCGCCAGGACGGTGATGACGATCGAGGCCCGGATCGCCTTGCTCTGCCAGAGCCGCAGCGCCCGCCGTGGCTTGTAGCGCCAGCGCGAGCGTTCCGGCACCGCGTCGAAGCGCGGCCGCTCCTCACACGCGGGCACCCCGTGCCCGTCCCCTTCCTCGCTCCCCCCGTCCGTCCGCCATGGCGGTGATGACGCTACGAAGGAGGAGGGCGCGCCTCCCGGCGCGTGCCCGGAGACGGCGGGCGGTAGCCCTGGGTGGTGCGGTCCGGGTTGATGGGGAAAGGGGTGGTGCGGACCTGGGACAGAAGGTTCCGGTTCGTGTGCCCGGGGCGGTGCCTCCCCGGGGCGAGGTGGCGCCTCCCCAGGACGCGCCGGGGGGACGGCGGACGGCTGATGGTGCTGCGGAGGCGGCTCGGACACCCCTTGACCCTAGCGACGCGCACTGACATCCGGGCAGGGGCCCGATCGGTGTACTCGGGAACGCGCTGGCCGGTCCGCCGCACGGGCGTTCCGTCCGGGACCTGGCTGGATCAGCGAGCGGGGTCCGGGGCCGGGGGCGGGCGCCGGACGGGACGTCGCCGGGCCTACGCGTACCCGGGGAGAGGCCCTGGGACGTCGCCGGGCTCACGCGAGCCCGGGAGAGACCCCGGGCGCGATGGCCGGGAGAGGCGGTCGGCGCGCGGGGTGGCCGCGCTCAGCCCTCGCCGTCCGTGCGCTCCACCCGGCGGAAGAGCAGATCCCGCACGACATGACCCTTCTGGAGCCCCTGGCCCTCGAAACGGGTCAGCGGCCGGAACGCGGGCCGGGGGGCGAACCCGCCGTCCTCCTGGGTGTTCTCGAAGTCCGGATGGGCCGAGAGCACCTCCAGCATCTGCTCCGCGTACGGTTCCCAGTCCGTCGCGCAGTGCAGCACCGCTCCGGGTCGCATACGGCGTGCCGCGAGCGTGAGGAACTCCGGCTGGATCAGCCGTCGCTTGTGGTGCCGCTTCTTGGGCCAGGGGTCCGGGAAGTAGACCCGCACACCGTCGAGGCTCCCGGGCGCGAGCATCTCGCGCAGCAGGATGATCGCGTCACCGTTGGCGACCCGGACGTTGGTCAGTCCGTCGCGGTCGGCGAGATTGAGGAGATTGCCCTGGCCGGGGGTGTGGACATCGACGGCGAGGATCCCGGTGCCCGGGTCGGCGGCGGCCATCCGCGCGGTGGCCTCACCCATGCCGAAACCGATCTCCAGCACCACGGGCAGCCCGTCGAACAGTTCGCGGGGGTCGATCACCCGCTGTCCGTCGATCTCCAGTCCCCAGAGCGGCCAGAGCCGCTTCAGGGCCTCCTCCTGCCCGGTCGTGACCCGGCTCCGCCGAGGCTGGAAGCTCCGGATCCGCCGCTCGTGATGGGACCCGGCGGGGTCGGCGACCGGCCCTCCGGGGAAGCGCGGCTCGCTCCGGTCGCGGAAGGGGCCCTGGCTCGGGCTGTTCGGGGTGTGATCTCGCAGCGTGGACACAGTGCCCCGATTCTACGTGGGGGCCCGTCCGGCAGGGCATTCGCGCAGCTCAGAGGGGTCGCGATAGGGCGCCTCGATCACCCCGGGTCACCAGGGTTCACCTGGCTCGCACGGTGCCTCCCGGTCTCCCTGTGCCTCGGGGATTCCGGGTGTCTCCCGGTGTGCGCGTGGCCCTTATCGGTCCTGGTGCCGGTCCCTGTGTCGCCGTACCGGTGCCGTCGGTCCCGCCCTCCGGCCGGGCGAGGGCCCTGGTGCCCGCCCTCCGCTCCGTGCCGGCCCCGCCCTCCCGCTCCCGGTGCCGTGCCCCTGGCCCGCCCGGTCTCGCGTGGGGAGCGTCCTCCCGGCGCGGCGCTCACAGCAGCCGCAGCACCCGGGCGGCCACCTCCCTCCCGATCGGCAGGGAAGCCGTCGCGGCGGGTGAGGGGGCGTTGAGCACATGGACGGTGCGCGGGGTCTCCTCGATCAGGAAGTCGTCCGCGAGCGTCCCGTCCCGCAGCACCGCCTGGGCCCGCACCCCGGCCGATACCTTCCGCAGCCCGGATTCCGTCACCGAGGGCACCAGTCGGCGCACCGCCGCCGTGAAGGCCCGCTTCGACAGCGACCGGTACAGCTCGCCGGCCCCGTAGCGCCAGTGGTGCCGGGCTATCTGCCAGGAGCCGGGCCACCCCAGGGTCCCGGCCAGCTCGCGGGGGTTGACCACGGACCAGTCGTATCCCTCCCGGGCGAGTGCGGGTACCGCGTTGGGGCCGACATGGACGGAGCCGTCGAGCCCTCGGGTCAGATGTACTCCGAGGAAGGGGAAGGAGGGGTCCGGCACCGGATAGATCAGCCCGCGCACCGCCGAGGGATCCACCAGCTCGTAGTACTCCCCCCGGAAGGGGATGATCCGCATCCCGGGCTCATCGCCCGCCAGCTCGGCCACCTGGTCGCACTGGAGCCCCGCGCAGTTCACCAGCGCCCGCGCCCGGACGACCTCGCCCGCCCTCGTCCCCACCGCGACGCCCCAGGGACGGCGGTCGATGGCGGTGACCTCCTGGCCGCAGCGGACCTCGGCGCCGCCCGCCTCCGCCTCGGCGGCGATCCGCGCGGCGACCGCGCCGAAGTCGCAGACACCGGTGGTGCCGACGTGGATGGCGGCCAGCCCGCGCACCCCGGGCTCGAACTCCCGGATCTGGGCGGGGCCGAGTTCGCGGACGGGGATGCCGTTCTCCCGGCCCCGCTGGACCAGGGCGTGCAGCCGGGGCAGTTCGGCGCGGGTGGTGGCGACGATCAGCTTGCCGGTGACGCGGTGGGGTATGTCGTGCTCGGAACAGAACTTGATCATCTCGGCGGCGCCGCTCACCGCGAAACGGGCCTTGAGGGAGCCGGGGCGGTAGTAGACGCCGCTGTGGATCACCCCGCTGTTGCGTCCGGTCTGGTGCCGGGCGGTCCCGGGCTCCTTCTCCAGCACGACGACCCGGGTGCCGGGGGCCGCCCGGGTCAGCGCGTAGGCGGTCGAGAGCCCGACGATGCCCCCGCCGACCACGACCACGTCCGTGTCGTAGCGCACCGGGCGCGTGGACCTCTCCGCCCGCGCGTCCGGATCCCCCGCACCGGGTCTGGACGTCATCACCACACCACCTCCCACCCCGATAGTGCACCGCGCCACTGACAACCGTCCCGAGCGCGCGGTCCAGACGACGATGCCCAGCCCGCCGGGGACTCATGCGCATGACATCGACCTCGATACGGTCCCGCGCGCTGTCCGCCCCGGAGGCGTCCCTGGCCCGGCGGTCGCATGACGGTCGTGGCCAAGGTGGCGGCCGTGTCCACGTCCACCGTCCTACGCGGGCGCGACCAGAAGCGGTCTCGCGCGCTCACGCAGCTCGGCCACGCGGGGTTCGTCCCCGTACGGCTCCAGCCGGTGGAGCAGATCACGAACGTACTCCGTGGTCCGGGCGGAGGAGATACGGCCCGCCACCTCCACCGCGCGGGTGCCCGCGGCGCAGGCCGCGTCCAGGTTCCCCGACTCCAGCTCGGCCACCGCGCTGACCACCAGCCGCAGCCCGTGCGAACGGACGAACTCCTCCGTCGGCCGGGACAGGGCCTGCTCGGTGAAGCGCCGCACCTGCCGGGGCGCCTTGAGATCGCGATAGCACTCGGCGGCGTCGGCGCAGAACCGGTCGTACGAGTAGAAACCGAGCCAACTGGGATCGGGATCGCCCTCCCGGGAGCGCTCCAGCCATGCCTCGGCGGCCTTGAGCGCGGCACCGGCGGCGGGCGCGTCGTTGGCCTTGGCGTGGGCGCGCGCCTCCACCAGCCGGAAGAAGCTCATGGTGCGCGCGGTCGCCAGTCCCCGGTTGCGCTCCAAGGCCGCCTGCGCCAGATCGACGCCCTCGTCCGCGAAGCCCCGGTAGATCGACTGGAGCGCCATGGAGGCGAGCACATAGCCGCCGAGCGGCACGTCGGCCGCCGCGCGGGCCAGGCGCAGCGCCTGGATGTAGTAGCGCTGCGCGGCCTCCTGCTGGCCGGTGTCGAAGGCCATCCACCCGGCGAGGCGGGTCAGCTCGGCGGTGGCGCCGAAGAGCGCGCGGCCCACCTCGTCCGAGTACGAACCGAGCAGTAAGGGAGCCGCGTCCACACGCAGGCACTCCGGCACCATCGACGAGCGCCAGTCCCCGCCCCCGTACTTGGAGTCCCAGCGCCGGGCGTCCTCGGCGGCCTCGCGCAGCTTCGCCACGTCGCTGTGGCCCACCCGGGTCGGGATGTCATCGGAGGGGCCGGGTTCGAGGACGCGCTCCACCGAGGGGTCAGCGGGCGTTATCAGCCAGCGTGAGGCCGGGGTGGCATAGGCACTCACGGCGAAGGAACCGGCCAGTGACTGCCAAATCCCCCCGCTTCCGGCGCGGCGACCAGCGAGATCGAGCCGATACAGCTCGGTGGCTGATTTCACCGCCTGGCGGACATCGCGCGGGAAGGCGAGCCCGACCTCGGGGGCGGGGTCGGCGTCGGCGAGCCCGATCTCGTGCAGCGGCACGGGGCGGCCGAGCTTGGCGCCGATCGCGGCGGCGATGAGGTGGGGCGCGGCGCCCTGCGGCACCATGCCCTTGGACACCCACCGGGCCACGGAGGTCTTGTCGTAGCGGAGGGTCAGACCGCGCTGGGCGCCGAGGTCGTTGACACGCCTGGCCAGCCCGGCGTTGCTGATTCCCGCGAGGGCGAGAACGGTGCCGAGTTTCTCGTTCGGCCCGCGTTGCTCCCTGGACATGGCCCACCCCTCGACACACAGACGGCCGCCGCGTCGCTGTCCGGCGCGCGGCATTCGTACCGAGTTCCGCACCGCCGGGGGGTCGGTCCGCCGTCCCGGTTGCAAAAGCGCCTGGCCGAGCCCGGGGGAATATGCCCGTCGGTTCAGAACATCAGTAAACACAGCGTAGTTCGCCGCATCCCGACCGTTAAGAGGCGGTGTTCCGTATGGCGAGATTGTTCTGTCCGGAGTCGGCTGCTGTGCGAACGCGCCGCTTCCGCGGGGGTGTTGACGGGTCCGGTCGTGCTCCGTGTGTGTGGCCGTGCGCCCGTGTGTGCGCTCTGTCCGGCCCCTGGGGCGGGCGCTTGCATGAGACCGCGTGGGTCGGCCCACTGCGTACTGGAACCCAGTGGGCTGGGGGACACCGCCGTCTTCACATCCCCGCGGGCGGCGGAACGGTCCGGGAGGTGGCAGCGCCTCCCGGACTGTCATGTCCGGTGGGCCGCAGCCGCCCGAGGCGGCCGCGGGCGGGCGTC
Source organism: Streptomyces sp. NPDC057638 (assembly GCF_042800315.1). Classification (NCBI taxonomy): domain Bacteria; kingdom Bacillati; phylum Actinomycetota; class Actinomycetes; order Kitasatosporales; family Streptomycetaceae; genus Streptomyces; species Streptomyces sp. NPDC057638. Next base: position 13,194 of record NZ_JBHVHF010000072.1, on the reverse strand, counting down.
GCTCCGGGGGGTGCGCCGGTCTCCGGGATGACGGAGCGGGATGGGCATACCTGTACACAACGGGATGTATCCGGAGGTACACACGGTCCGGGAAGGCGGGCTCGCGGCCTCCGGAGATGACCGTCAGTCGAGGAAATTTGGCCGAATATCGACGAGGCCACCCTGTCCGCGCTACGGCTTTTGTCGCCCTTTATGCGTGGCGTGATTATGGCGGTTTGCCGTGAGCGCGCGTCAAAAGAGAGGCGCACGAGGCACGTTCACTTTTTGCGCCCGCGACCCGGACCCCCGCCGCCGCGCCACCTTCGTGGCAGCATGGTCCCCAAACGGCCGCGCGCGGCACGCTCCCGAACGGAGCGCGGCGCCCCCTGTGCGGACACGCCACCCATGTGGTGCGCATCCGTATCCGCGGAACACGTTCCCGTACCACGGGATCCTCCGGCGCGGCCAGGTACTGTCCACAGGCTGTGGAGGCGCGATGCGGTGGTTGGTGGGGTGGAGCAGTACCGCCGCGCACTTCGGCTCGGCCGGGGCCGTCGGCCCGCCCGACGAGGGACTGACCGTCCAGCCCGTGGGATCCCATCTGCTCTGGGGCGACCCCGACCCCCTCTGGGCCGTCGGCGACTGGCGCCCCGACGAGGTCCGCGTCATCAGCGTCGACGCCCCGCCCGGCCCCGCCCGCGACACACCCGGGCACGGTGGTGCCGGGAACGCGAGCACCCCCGCCACCCGTCTCGCCGTCCTCGGCTGCTGCGCCGCCAGCGACGACGAACTGCGCGCCGCCCTGATCGCCGCCCGAGGTGGCGCGTTGCGCCACCTCACCACCTGGCCCGGCAGCTACACCGCCGTCGTCCAGACCGGCCGCCGTATCACCGTCATCGGTGACCTCGCCGGAGCCCGGCCCGTCTTCCACACCCCCTGGGCGGGCGGCACCGCCTACGCCACCGCCGCCCTCCCCCTCGCCGACCTCATCGAGGCCCAGCTCGACATCGGACATCTCGCGGCCCTGCTCGCCTGCCCCGAGAGCCCCGAGGCGCTGCGCGACTCCACCCCCTTCCTCGGCGTCCGGCGCATCCCCCCGGGCCACGCGCTGATCCTGCGTGAGGGCTCCCGGGAGATCACCGGGTACGAACCCGTCGCCTCCCTCGCCGTCGCCGGACCCCAGACCGAGGCCGCCCACGCCGTCGACGGGGTGCGCGACGCGCTGGTCGACGCCGTACGCGCCCGGCTCACCGCGCCCCGGCACGCCCCCGAGAGCCAGCCGCCCGACCCCGGTCCCGTCCCCGGGATGGGACCCGCCGAGCGGCGCGCCCGGCGCGGCGGACCCGCCCCCGGCATCGGCGCCGACCTCTCCGGAGGCAGTGCCTCCGCCACCCTGGCCCTGCTCGCCGCCGGACTGCCCGGCGTCCCCGGCACTCTCACCGGCCACGGCACCGGCGCGGGCGAACGGCTCCTCGCCGTCACCTACAACGACCTCACCGAGACGGGCCGCGAACCCGAACTCGAACGCGCCCGCGCCCTCGCCGCCGACCCCCGGCTGCACCATGTCGTCGTCGCCGGCGGCGAAGAGGGCCTGCCCTATGCCAACTTGGAACGCGTCCCCCTCACCGACGAACCCGCGCCCAGCCTCGTCATCGCCGAACGCCACCGCGGACGGCTCACCTCCGGCAGCGCCGACCACTTCACCGGAACCGGTGCCCGCCAGGTACTCGACGCCCACCCCGCCCGGCTGGCCGACCTGCTGCTCGACCGCCGCCGCCGTCATCTCATCCGGCCCACCACCGCCCTCGCCCGTGCCGAGGGCCCCGCGCCGCACTCGCTGCTGGTCCCGCTCACCGTCTACCGCGCGGCCCGGCGTCTCGCCCGTACGTCCTACCGCACCGGCCTGGAGAGCGCCGCCGACCACCTGTTGACCGCCAACCGGCCCACCGGGCGGGCCAGAGCCGACGGGACCGGGCCTCTCGACGCCTCCCTGGCCGCGCTGACCTGGTCCCGGCCCGGCCCGGCCGCCCGCTGGCTGACGGGGGAGGCGCTCGCTGAAGTATCGGTTCGCCTGATGGACGCGGCCACCCGCCCCATCACCGTCCAGCGCCCCGGTGAGGCCCGTGCCCGCGCCGCGCTCACCCGCCACGCGGGCGACCACCGGATACTCGAACAGGCCGCCGAGGTCCGCAGCCAGCGCCTCCACGCCCCCTTCCTCGACAACCAGGTCGTCCGCGCCTCCCGTGACCTCCCCGAGGCCCTGCGGGTCCGCCCCGACGCCCGCCCGCAGATCCTGCGCACCGTGCTCGCGGGCGCGGGCGTGCGCGAACTGCCTCCGGGCTGGGGCGCCAGCCCCCGGCCCACCGCGGCCGACATCACGGCCCGTGCGGGGGTGCGCGCCTCCCTCCACCAACTCCTCACCCTCTTCGACGCCCCGCTCCTCGCCGACGCGGGGCTCGTGGAGGCACGCGTCGTCCGCAAGGCGCTGCGCGCCGCCTCCGAGGGCGAGCCGCTTCCCCTCGACGGCCTCGCCGAACTCGTCTCCACCGAGCTCTGGCTCCGCCGTCTCCTGTCCCGTCGGGGCACCTGCTGGACCGGCTCCGCCGCACCCCGTCAGCGCGCCGTGGCCGCCGGTGTCCCCTCCCGTACCACCCTTCGCTCCTGAACCACCGGTCTCGCGGCCCCGCTGCGGTGCGTTCTCTGTGCTCTGTGCGGGTCCCTGGCCCCGCTCGCGCGGTACGGAGACGAGGGTCGGCGGCTCCCCCGCCCCGTACCTCCTCAGCGACAGCGAAGGCCCGAGTTCGCCCAGCCCGCCAGCGCCAGTGAGTCGAACGGTGACTGCGGCTCCACCACCAGCCGTACCGTCTTCGAGCCACTGATCTCCACGGACAGCGGCACGGCGGGATCACCGCCCCGCACCACCCGAGACCTCCACAGCCGGATGTCATCCCCGTAGAAGGAGAAACGCACCGCTCCCAGACCCATCGTCAGATCGTCCACGCCCACCCGCGCCTCATAGCGGCTGCACTCACGGTTGAGGCGGATGGTGACGGAGGACTGGGCGTGGACGGTCACCCCGTGGGCATAGCGCTGGCCGCCGATCCGCAGGCCCTCGCGCTGCCAGACCCAACTGCTCTCGCCCAGCACGATCTCCGGCTCGGTGCCATCGCCGACACCGCTGTAGCGCAACTCGTTGAGCTGGTACTCCTTCGGTCGCTCCGACGGCGTCGGGGACGGTGTCGGCGACGGGCGCGGTGGTGTGGGCGTGGGTGACGGAGACGGGGTGGGTTTCGGAGCCGGAGGCTTCGGTTTCGGTTTGTCGGGCTTGGGCTTGGGCTTGGGCTTTGGGGTGGGCTCGGGCGTGGGCGACGGCTGAGGCGGAGGCGGTGGAGCCGGCCGATCCGGCGCGGGCGGCGCGGGTGGCTCCGGCTTCGGCCGGGGCGGGGCGGGCGGCGGCGGCTCCACCGGCGCCGCGGGCTGGCTCACCGGCGGCTTCGCCTTCGGCGCGGGCTCCGAACCACCCGAGAGCGCCAAGGCCAGCCCGGCCGCCGCGGCGACCGCCACCAGCGTCGCGATACCCGCCTTCGCGGGCGCGCCCAACCCCTCGGAAGCCGCACCGGCCGCGCCCGCCCCACTCCCATGGGTGGCCGCGGCGGCGACACCCGCCCCGGTCGCGCCCGCCGCACCCCCGGCCGCGATCCCGGCCGCCTTGAGCGAGTACCCGGCCGCGAACCAGCCGATGACAGCCACCGGCAGCAGCGCCGGAATACCGGCGTTGACCTGCGCCAGCTCGCCCGCCGCCAGACGACACCGGGCACACTCCTCCAGATGCTTGCGCAGTCCGCGCTCGGCCCGGGTCCGCAGACCACCCCGGGCATAGGCACCCAGCCGGTCCGCGTACCGCGCGCAGTCCCCGCCCTCCGTGAGCGAGGCGCTGACATGGGCCTGGAGATACGCCTGCTTCAACCCCTCCCGCGCCCGGCTCGCCAGCACCGCCGTGGCGTTGGCGGTCAGCCCGAACAGCGGCGCCACCTCACTGGGCGACTCCTCCTCGACGGTGGTGTGCCACAGCACCGCCTGCCAGCGCTCCGGCAGCGAACGGAACGCCTGCATCGCCAGCGACTGCTCAGCCTCGTGCATCGCCCGCACATCGGCGCCCGCGTCGAGCGTCCCCTCCGACGCCGTGTCCGTCGTCCGCGCGGCCTCCGCCGCGAACACCGCGAAGTCCTCCACCAACTGCTCGCGCTTGGCGCTCCTCGTCCAACTCGCCGCGGCCCGGCGCACCGTGGTCAGCAGATAGGCCCGCACCGCGTGCTCGGGGCCCGCCCCGCCCCGTACCGCCTGGAGCGTCCGCGCGAACACCTCAGCCGTCAGATCATCCGCCGTGTGCGCGTCCCGACAGCAGGTGCGGGCGTAACGCCGCACCGCGTCCGCGTGACGACGCCACAGCTCCGCATAGGCGCCGTCATCGCCATCCCGCATCCGCTGGACCAACTCCGTGTCGGAGAGCGGCAGCTCACGCGGTGGCGGCAGCACGCCCCCGCCCTCACGCTGCGCGGGTACGGAAGGGCTCTCCTGCCCGTCCGCTCCCCCCACCGCGGAACCGGCCGGAGCGCCCTTGCCGAGCGGCCCACCCGTGGCCCCCGTACCCGGGAAACGCCTGGCACCGGACGAAGGCGGGGCGGAGGAGCCGAAGGCGGGGGAATCATCGGCGGGGGTGCCGCTGGTGCCTTGGCTGGGGACGATGTGCTCGACCGGGGCGCTCGCGGGGGCCTGGGGGGCCTCCCCCCCCACCCCCCTCCCCCCGGCCCCCGCCCCGCCCTGCTCCGGCACCTGGTGCTCGCGGGGCACCGGCACGTCCCCGCCGTGGTGCGTGCCGCCATCGCCGGTGCCGCCGTTCGTACGGTCCGCGCCGCCGAACGGCTCATCCCGCGCGTCCCGCCCGTCACCACTCATCGCGGAAGCTCTCATTCATCGCGGAAGCTCCCGTCGCCCCCTCGGACCCGAACACCGGGCCAGCGTGCCACACGGGCTGAGCGCGCCAAGCCCCCATCCGCGCCAACCACTCATCTGGGGAGAGTTGACCGAATCCGCGCTCCGCCGGGCCACGCCCAGCGGCGTTCACCCGCCTTCACCTCGGTCGGTGTGAGGCATCGCGCGCATCAGAACGTTTCAGACGCCCGAGTATCACCCTCCTTCCCCTGGCTCCCGGAGCCTGGCCCCGGCCGAGCGGGACAGAGACCCCCCGAGCGGAGAGCCGCGCACTCGGGCGTTTTCCGGGACCGCAAACTTCCGGCCGTACGACCCCTGCCCGCTGGCCGGTTCTGGTGCCACTCTGAGAGGGGCGGCACTGCCCACCCCTCCACTCCCCTCCGAGGGGGAGCCGCCCTGTCCCGCCCGCCGCGTCTTCCTCCACCGACCCACGCGCCGGGCGGGACGCGGACGCGCCCACCGCCGTCCTACGGCGGTCGGTGACATCAGTGGTGGTGTCGGCTTCGGCTGCGGGTCGCGGCGACAAGCGATCCGGTGCGACCGCCCGGGCCGTCTACCCAGCCCATCAGCGAGCGGGGTCATCATCAGGCCGCGGGCGCCACGGCGGACCGTGACAGAGTGCGACAGAGAGGTCGAGACTCGGCCGGTCGGCACATGATGGCCAGCACCCCGACGATCCCCGGCGATGACGATGGCGACGGTGTGATTCCGACGGCCCGGGTCTTCACCGCCCGGCCCTGGGAAAGAACGGTGCCAGGCCCCCAACGGAGCCCGGCACCGCATGGCTCACGACGACGGCGCGGTCGCGGCCCGCCACGGATGGCCGGACGACCCGTGAACGATCGCCTCAGGCACCCCTGGGAGCCACGGCCCGGCGGAGTGGGCGCCTTCCAGCGCCCAGCCCGCCGGCCCCGCTCAACCGGCCAGGACCCTCGCGGCCCCGGCCGACCCAGCCGAGCGGAACAGCGATACGCGCCGTGCCCTTATGCCGACCTCGGCCGCAGTCCCTCCAACAAGATGTCGAGCAGCCGTGCCGAGGCCGCCGCCTGCTGGGCCGCGTCCGGCAGCGAAGGCGCCGCCGTGGCTATCACCAGCAGCACATCCGCCACGGTCACATCGCCGCGCAGCTCACCCGCCGCCCGAGCCCGGTCGACGAGCTGGCCCACGACCTCCAGCAGATCCGAGGCGCCCGCGTCGTCCCGGGTGTCGATACCGCCCACCCGGGTGGGAACGACACGGAGATCGGGCTGTCCGCCCACGGGCCGCTCCGGCTGTACTCCGGAGCGCTGGTGCGGCACGCGCACCTCGTCCCGCGCCGGGGCCTCGCCCCGGTCCCCCTCGGCGGCCAGGTCTCCCACGGCCTCCTCGGAGTCGACGCCGACCCGCAGCACCTGCGGCGGCAGCAGCCGCCCGGCGCCGGACGCCACCGAAGTCCTCAGGAACCGGGCCAGTGCCGACCACGGCTCCTCCTCCTGCCCCAGAGCCGTACGTGCCTGCTCGGTGAGCCTGGAGGTCTCCTCCTGGGCTATGCGGCGCACGAGGACGTCCTTGCTCGGGAAGCGGCGGTACACCGTCCCGACCCCGACACGGGCGCGGCGCGCCACGTCCTCCATCGGTGCTCCGTAGCCCAGCTCGCCGAACACTTCGCGAGCGGCACGCAGCACGTGCTCCAGATTGCGCTGGGCGTCCACGCGCAGCGGTGCCGTACGGCCCGTGCCGCTCGCTATCGCCCGTCCGTTCCCTTCACCGCCGGGATGACCGCCGTGCAGCGGTGAGTCCGCGGTCGGCGGTACGGCAGCTTGCCAGTGCGAATCCTGAATGGTCATATGCGTTCCCCCGGTCACTGGTCTCCCCCCGGAGACCTCCCCGCCTTGGTCTGTCGGTGCGCCGTGACCCGGCACCCCGACGAGGTACGAACATAGTTGAGCCCGGGTCAATTCAGAAGGGGGTAGTTCCGCACGGAGCGCCCCCCGATCGGAGCAAGGACCGGAAGCCTCCCGTTTACGCCCCTGGGGTCGCCCCGTGCCGCACCGTCTGACCTGCGGAGCTTCGGGGAGAGCTGGGAGGGGGGCGCTGACGGACGGCAGCCGGGCTCCGGTCACACAAATTGCCGGGCCTGTGGACAAACGCCGGAGAGCGTTGCGTCATGGGGTGGTGAAGGTAGCTGATTCCCCGGGCTCGACCCCCGGTCCCACGCCGATGGCGCGCACCGGCGACACGCGCGTTCTGGCCATCGGTGGGGGCTATGTGGGGATGTATACGGCACTCCATCTCCAGCGGAAGCTGAAGCGGGAGCTGGCACGTGGTGAGGTGGAGATCCTGGTGATCACGCCCGATCCGTATATGACGTATCAGCCCTTCCTGCCCGAGGCGGCGGCCGGGTCGATCTCCCCGGCCCATGTGGTGGTGCCGCTGCGCCGGGTGCTGCACCGTTGCAAGATCCTCATCGGTGAGGTGGACGCGGTCGACCACGCCAAGCGCACGGCGAGCGTGACGACGCTGGCCAGCGAGGAGGAGGGCGCCGGAGCCGTCGAGGTTCCCTACGACGAGCTGGTGATCGCCCCCGGTTCGATCTCCCGCACCCTGCCCATCCCCGGTCTCGCCGACTACGCCATCGGTTTCAAGACGGTTGAGGAAGCCATCGGGCTGCGTAACCACGTCATCGAGCAGATGGACATCGCCTCCTCAACCCGTGATCCCGCGCTCCGTGACGCGGCGCTGACCTTCGTCTTCGTCGGCGGGGGGTACGCGGGAGTGGAGGCCCTGGGCGAGCTGGAGGACATGGCCCGCTATACGGCCCGCTACTACCACAACATCAAACCGGCCGATCTGAAGTGGATCCTCGTCGAGGCCAGCGACCGCATCCTGCCCGAGGTCGGCGAGGAGATGGGCCGCTACGCCATCCGGGAGCTGCGCTCCCGGAACATCGACGTCCGGCTGGAGACCCGGCTGGAGTCCTGCGCGGACCGGATCGCCGTCCTCAGCGACGGGAGCCGTTTCCCGACACGCACGGTGGTGTGGACGGCGGGCGTCAAACCGGCGCCGCTGCTGGCCACCAGCGATCTGCCGCGCACCGAACGTGGCCGGATCCGGTGCACCGCGCTGCTGGCGGTCGCCGACACGGAGCACGCCTGGGCGGCCGGGGACGCCGCGTCCGTACCGGACATCACGTCCGCCACGCCTGGAGCGGAGTGCGCGCCGAACGCGCAGCACGCGGTCCGGCAGGCACGGGTCCTGGCCGAGAACCTGGCGGCGTCGCTGCGCGGCGGGCCGCTCAAGGAGTACGCGCACCGGTACGTGGGTTCCGTGGCCTCCCTGGGCCTCCACCGGGGGGTCGCCCATGTCTACGGGCGCAAGCTCAAGGGGTACCCGGCCTGGCTGATGCACCGCGTCTACCACCTCAGCCGGGTGCCCACACTCAACCGGAAGGCGCGAGTCCTGGCCGAGTGGACCCTGGCGGGGCTCTTCAAGCGGGAGATCGTCTCCCTGGGATCGCTGGAGCACCCCCGGGCCGAGTTCGAACTCGCGGCGGGTGCCCGGCCCGGCCCCCACGCCCATCGCCCGTCGGCGGGTCCGGCGGCCACGCCGTCCGCCCCGGGCGGCGGCGACACGCGCGGCGGCGATGGGACGCGTGGCGGCGACGGGACGGATCGTGCGGCTCCCTCCCGTGCTGGTGACCGTCCGGGCCCCGCCGGCCCCGGTGACCGTCCCGGCCCTTCCCATCCGCAGCCCCCGCCCGGTGGCGGCGCCACCCCGCCGGACCGGGCGGGGACGGGGGACGGACCGTCCGATAGCCCGCCGGACACCGGGACGAGAGACGGCTGACCCTTCGCGAAGCTCTGCCGTCCCGTCGTGGCGGCCTGTTCGTCACCAAGGGGACGGCTGGCCGACACCGACTGTCAGACCGTTGGGTCACACTTGGACGTGTGACCATAGGTGGGCTCACATTTGCACAGAGTGACCCTCGTGACCCCTGGCGACAACCCCGTGAGGCGAGAAAGTCAGTGAACTTCACGCGCTGGAGCGCAAGGCTCCCCGGGACGCAGCGCCGCGCCGCCGCGCGGCGGACCGACCGTGCCCTCTCCACGGCCCCGCGACCGGCCCAGCGAGGCGAGGGAGGAGAGGGGGAAGGGAGAGGAGACGGCCCGGCGGACACGGGCGGCCTCGATACCGGCACCGCCCCGCCCGCCGACACCGCACCCGGCACCGCGCCCGAACCCGCACCCTCGCCCGACGCCGAGGAGCCACCAGGCGAGACCTGGGGCGAGGGATCGGTTCCGGCCGCGCGGGGAGGCGGGTCCGGGGCGGCTCAGGAGCCCCCCGCCGGGACCACCGTCCCGCCCCGTGCCCCCATCGAGGACCTCCCGGTCCGCGAGATCCTCGGCCGTCTGCCCGCCCTCGTCGCCCTCACCCAGGGCGCTGACCACCGCCTCGCCTATGTCAACGACGCGTACACCGCGGCCTTCGGCCCCCGCCCCCTCGGCACCCCCGTCGCCGACGGCTGCCCCGAACTGACCGCCCTCGGACTGCCACCGCTGATGGACCAGGTCCTGCGCAGCGGCACCGCCCGTACGGTGAAGTCCCGCACCGTTCCCGGCCACGGCTCGTACACGGTCACCTGCCTGCCCGTTGACGGCACGGACGACACGGACGGGGCGGGGGAGGGCGGCGGGGTACTGGTCTTCGCCGCCGATGTCACCGATCACGCCCAGGCCGCCGAGCGGCTGCGCGCCAGTGAGCGCCGTCAGCGCCAGACCGCCGTCACCCTCCAGCGCTCCCTGCTGCCCCAGCGCCTGGAACAGCCCGACGACCTGCGGATCGCCGCCACCTACCGGCCCGGCGGCACCGACGCCGCCGTCGGTGGTGACTGGTATGACGTGATCACTCTCGGCGCCGGCCGCACCGCCCTGGTCATCGGCGATGTCATGGGGCGCGGGGTGCGCGCCGCCGCCGTCATGGGCCAGCTGCGCACCGCCGTCCGCGCCTACGCCCGGCTCGATCTGCCACCCCACGAGGTGCTGCAACTGCTCGACGGCCTCGCCGCCGAGATCGACGCCAGCCAGATCGCCACCTGTGTCTACGCGGTGCACGACCCGACCGAGGGACAGTTGGTGTATGCCTCGGCCGGCCATCTGCCGGTCCTCGTCCGCGACGAGGACGGTACGGTGCGCCGCGCCCAGGAGCCCACCGGCCCCCCGCTCGGCACCGGCGGCTGGCTCCACACCTCGGGTTCGGTCCCCTTGCCCCCGGGTTCCAGCGCCGTCCTCTATACGGATGGTCTGGTCGAGCGGCGCGGGGAGGACATCGACGAGGGCGTCGCGTCCCTGGAGCGCGCCCTGGCCGGGGCCACCGGCAGCCCCCAGGTGGTGTGCGACCGGCTGATCCGCTCGCTCGGGGTGACGGCCGACCACGACGACGATGTCGCGGTCCTGGTGGTGCAGCATCCGCGCCGTACCGGAGCCGACGCCGAGCTGTTCCACAGCGCCACGCTCGATCTCCTCGGCGGGGTGGAGGCGGCGCCGCGCGCCCGCGCCTTCGCCTCGGGGGTGCTCGCCTCGTGGCGCTTCTCCCGCGAACTGCACGACCAGGGCGTGCTCGCCGTCAGTGAGCTGGTCGCCAACTCCCTCCAGCACGGCACCCCACCGATGCGGCTGCGGCTGCGGCGTACCGATCGTCGGCTGACCGTCGAGGTGACCGACGGCGATGACCACCTCCCGCGCCGCCGCCGCGCGGAAACGGAGGACGAGGCGGGCCGCGGGATCTCCATCGTCGCGGCCATCGCCTCGTCCTGGGGCAGCCGCCGCACTCCCGGCGGCGGCAAGGCGGTCTGGTGCGAGTTCGCCCTTCCCGCCAGTGCGGCACCGGCCGCTCAGTGACGCCCCGCCCAGCGGTTCAGCGCCCGGTCAGACAGCCGCCTCCACCTGCTCCGCCGGCTTGTGGACCGCGATGACCCGCGTCTGCGTCGCGAGGAACGGCTGATTCTGTACGGGGGTGAGCTCGCGGCCCATCCGGATCGCGAGCACGGTGATGGCCAGCGAGAAGAGGATGAACGTCACGATGTACGGGCCGTGCAGCGCGGCCCCCATCGGACCGCCCACCGCCGGACCCACGGCCAGCGCGAGCTGCTTCACCAGGGCGAACGCCGAGTTGTACTGGCCCACCATTGACTCCGGCGCCAGATCGGCGACCAACGGCGCGACGGTCGGGGAGAGCATGGCCTCACCCAGTCCGAAGAGCGTGTAGGTGGTGATGAAGGCGGCCGTGGCCATGGCCTGGCTGCCCGAACCCAGCCCCGCGTACCCCGCGAAGATCCAGGCGACCGCCCAGATCAGGCCAACGGCGGCGATCATACGAGTGCGCTTGCGGCGCTCCACGAACTTCAGCACCAGGAACTGGGCGATCACGATGACGGCGGTGTTCGCGGCCAGCGCGGTACCGAGGGTGGCGGGCTCGATGCCGGCGGCCTCCGTGCCGTAGGCGGCGAGCCCGGACTCGAACTGTCCGTAGCAGGCGAAGAAGAGGATGAAGCCCAGCACACAGAGCTGGACCATCGCCCGGTGCCCCAGCAGCGCGCGCATTCCCCCCTTGGCCCGCTGCGCGGAGGACGCCGCCTCGGCGGCGCTCCGCACCGGGAGCTTGATCGTCACCGCGATCCCGGCGAGCACCAGGAACATCACGGCTTCGATGCCAAAGAGAAGAAGGAACGATTCTGCTCGGTCCTTGTCGACGATCTGCCCACCGATGAGGCCACCGACGCCGAGCCCCAGGTTCTGCAGGAAGAACTGCATGGCGAAGGCCCGGGTCCGATTTGTGGCGTCCGAGCACCGCACGAGCATGGTGGCGAGCGCGGGCTGCATCACCGCCGTACCCGCGCCGAGCAGCGCGGCGGCGACCACCACGGCCACCACGTTCGCCGCGAGCCCGAGCGCCAGCGCGCCGACCGACGCCAGCAGGGCGGCCACCACGAGCACGGGCAGCGGCCCGCGCCGGTCGATGACCCGACCGGTGAACGGCAGGGCGACAAGGGCGGCCATCGCGAAGACACCGAGGACGGCACCCGCCGTCGTCGCGCCCAGGTCCCGCACCTGTGCCACATAGACATAGAGATACGGAACCGTGAAACCGAGTCCGAACGCGCTCAGCGCGCTACCCGCCTGGATCCGACGCATCGCCGCGCCCATCACCCTGGTCACACTCACCTGCCTCAGAGGAGCTATCGAAGAAGTGAAGCCTCAAGACTTCAACAGTAAAGTTAGAGCCTTAACAGTACATGTCGAAGGACTTCAACGCCAATGAACGCCATGCGATACTGCGGCGTATGCCTACCGCGAGCCCCGAGGACCCGGCAGTGACGGGCCCGGTCCTCCATGAGCCGACCCTCGACGAGCAGATCGCCGCCTACCAGCGTGAATACGGAGACCTCGACCCTCAGGTCGAGAGGGTCGTCTCGGCCCTCGGCCGACTCAACCGCCGCATGAACGTCGCCTACGGGCGCCAGGTCGCCGCCCTCGGCATCAGCAACGCCGAGTGGGAGGTCCTCAAGAGCCTGGTCCTCGCGGGTCCCCCGTACCGGATGGGCCCCGGGGAGCTCGCCAAGCGTCTCGGCCTCACCCCGGCCGCCATGACCCACCGCATCGACCGCATGGCCACCGAGGGCCTGGTCACCCGCGACCGCGACGAGAACAACCGTGTCCGCGTGATCGTCGAGCTGACGGACGAAGGGCGTACGAAGTGGCTGGAGGCGATGCGCATGGCCTCCGTCTTCGAGGAGGACCTCCTCCAGGACCTCGCCCCGGACGAACGGGTCGTCCTCGGCGACCTCCTGATCCGCGTCCTCCGCCGGGTCGAGCACACCCAGCCGGACGCCGGCGGCAGGCTCACGGACCTCGACTAGCGCCCCCGAAACCCCCGCTTCACCTCTCTGACGAGGGAAGTTGACATGGTCTCCAGCCATCCGTAAGGTTCTTCGAGTTGTCCAGGACGGAACGGTTCTGCGATGACGCTCCCGCCACTGAATGTGGCACTCAAACTCCGCACGATCTCCCAGCCGGGATCGATTTCGGCATGCCGAAATCGAGAAAGAAAGACTCGATTATGAGTCGCCGGGAAGATCCGCTAGAGTTTGAAACGTCGGAACGGCCCGAGCGGCCGGGAAGACAATCCCGTTAATTCGACCGGGAGTCAGGCCCGAAAGGATCTGATAAAGTCGGGTCAGCCGAAAGG
>NZ_JBHVHF010000071.1:0-29444 GCF_042800315.1 Streptomyces sp. NPDC057638 | reverse complement strand
GAGACCTGTTCACCGTCGTTCCCCAGCTCACCGACGACATCAACCACCGCAAGAACTAACCCCCACCACCACAACCACAGACAGACAGGCAGGCGTTACCCGGGAGAGGGGGCCGTGGCACACCACCACGACCCCCTCTCTCCTGTCCCCGCGCCATTGACGGGGATCATGGCGCCCTCTAACTTTCGTTCAACGGATTGTTGATTCCGGGAAGCGGAAAGTGGAGGGTGCTGCGGTGATGGATCAGCAGGAGCAGGTGTCCACGACTCTCGCTGGTGCGGTCCGGGAGCGGATCAGCGCCTCCCTCGCCCCCGTGGACGCCGAACTCGCCCGTCGTTACCCCGGGGAGCCCGCGACCAGGCAGCCGGTGCACACCGTCTACGTACCGGCGGAGGCGTACACGGCGGGGACCGTTCGTTCCTGGGGGGAGCGGGCTTTGGCGGCGCTCGACGAGCACGCGCCGGACGCGGGTGCCTTCGGTGCCGTGCTGGGCTTGCCGGAGGAACTGGCCGGGGCGGTTTACCCCCGTGTTCGGGCCAAGCTGGAGCGCGAGCCCGTGGAGGACCTCCGGATCGACTTCGAGGACGGGTACGGCGGGGGCGGCGGGGCGGCGGAGGACGCCCACGCGGCCCGCGCCGCCCGGCTGGTCGCCGAGGCGTACGAGACGGGCTCGGCCACTCCGTACACGGGAATCCGGGCGAAGTGCCTGGAGGCGGCGGTCCGGGAGCGGGGCATCCGGACCGTCGATATCTTCCTCAGCGGGCTGATGGCGGCCGGGGGGCTGCCGTCGGGGCTGGTACTGACCCTGCCCAAGGTCACCTATCCCGAGCAGGTCGCCGCCTTCGCCGAGCTGCTGGCGGCCTTCGAGACCGGGCATGGACTCACTCCGGGCCGGATCGGTTTCGAGATCCAGATCGAGACCAGCCAGGCGATCCTCGGCGCCGACGGCACGGCGACCGTCGCCCGGATGATCGGAGCCGCCGGGGGCCGCGCCACCGGTCTCCACTACGGCACCTTCGACTACAGCGCCGGGCTCGGTGTCGCCGCCGCCCACCAGGCCAGTGACCATCCGGCCGCCGACCACGCCAAGGCCGTGATGCAGGTCGCCGCCGCCGGTACCGGGGTGCGGGTCAGCGACGGTTCCACCCATGTGCTCCCGGTGGGGAGTACGGAACGGGTCCACGAGGCGTGGCGGCTGCACTACGGGCTCACCCGGCGGGCGCTGGCCCGCGCCTACTACCAGGGCTGGGACATGCATCCGGGGCAGCTGCCGACCCGTTACGCGGCGGTGTTCGCCTTCTACCGCGAGGGGTTCGCGGCGGCCGCCGCCCGGCTGGCCGCGTACGTCGGCGGGACCGGGGGCGATGTGCTGGACGAGCCCGCGACCGCCCGCGCGCTCAGCGGCTATCTGCTCCGGGGCATCGAGTGCGGGGCGCTGGACGCCACCGAGGTGACCGGGGCGACCGGGCTGGACCGGGCCGGACTCGACCGGCTCGCGGCGCGGACCCGGGGGTGAGTCCGCGCGTACGTCGTGCGCGTGGGGGGTCGGTGCGCTGACGTGCCCTCGGGCGCCTTCGTGACCGACGACCCCTCAGGCGGCGGCAGGCATGCCGTGTGCAGGGGGGCGGATACCGCGTCAGCCGTCGGCGGGCGGCGGTATCTCGCCCGACCCCCGGGGTATCAGCGTCGTCGCGAGCGCGGTACGGGACGGCAGGTCCGCCACGCCGTCCAGGCGGCGGAAGAGCCGCTGCGCCGCCGTCCGGCCGAGCGCCGCCGCGTCCTGGGCGACCACGGTGATACCCAGCAGATCGGCGAGTTCGATGTCGTCGAAGCTCACCAGGGCGACCGGATGCCCGACGTCCGCCAGGACGCGTACGGCCGTGACCGTCACCCGGTTGTTGCCCGCGAAGACCGCCGTGACCGGGTCGGGGCCGGTCACCATCGCGGTGACCGCCGCGCGCACCCGGTCCGGCGAGGTGGGTCCCAGGGAGACCCAGCGGCCGGAGACCGCGAGTCCGGCGTCCTCCATGGCCGCGCGGTAGCCGCGCAGCCGCTCGGCGGTCGTGTGGATCCGGGGGAGGTCGCCGACGAAGGCGATCCGGCGGTGGCCGTGCGCGATGAGGTGGGCCACCCCCGCGCGGGCCCCGCCGAAGCTGTCGGAGAGCACCACGTCCGCCTCGATCCGCCCCGGCGGACGGTCCACGAAGACGGTGGCGACTCCCGCCTTGATCTCCGGTTCCAGATAGCGGTGGTCGTCCCCGGCGGGGATCACGATCAGCCCGTCCACCCGGCGGGCGCACAGCGCGAGCGCCAGTTCCTGCTCGCGCTCGGGGTCCTCGGCGCTCGACCCGTTGATGAGCAGGGCGCCATGGGCACGGGCGACCTCCTCCACGGCGCGGCTCAGCGGACCGTAGAAGGGGTCGGCGAGGTCCTCAAGGACCAGTCCAATAGAGGCGGTCCGGCCCTTGCGCAGGACGCGCGCGCTGTCGTTGCGCCGGAAACCGAGGGCGTCGATCGCCTCCCGTACCCGGTGTTCGGTGTCGGGGGTGACGCCGGGCTCGCCATTGACTACGCGCGAGACGGTCTTGAGACCAACTCCGGCACGCGCGGCGACGTCCTTCATGGTGGGCCGAATACCGTAGCGGGAGCCGGAGTCCCGGACTCCTTGTCGGGCCTGGTAAGAACGCTCATTATCGGCCACAGTGCGTAGTCCCGTCGTCGTGCGGTGTGCCGGAAGGTGCAGCGTTGAGCATAGGGCCTGGACAACGTTGTCAGGGGCGGGGAAACTGTTCCCGAATGCGCAGGTCCGACCAGTTTCCGGGGGGTCCAACGCCCATGCATACCGACCTCGTTGCCGCGCTGGATGTGGGTGGCACCAAGATCGCTGGAGCTCTGGTGGACGGCTCCGGCCGACCGCTGGTGCGCGCCCGGCGCGCGACGCCCGCGCGTGAGGGGGCCGAGACGGTCATGGGCGCAGTGACGGCCGTTCTGGCTGAACTACGAGGATCGCCGCTCTGGGAGAGGGTCTGGGCGCTGGGGATCGGCAGCGCGGGGCCGGTTGACGCGGCGGCCGGTACGGTCAGTCCGGTGAACGTTCCAGGATGGCGTGATTTCCCCCTCGTGGAACGGGTTTCGCGGGCGATTGGCGGTCTTCCCGTCGAACTGGTGGGCGATGGGGTGGCGGTGGCCGCCGCCGAGCACTGGCAGGGCGCCGCCCGGGGATATGACAACGCCCTCTGCATGGTGGTCTCGACGGGTGTCGGCGGCGGGCTGGTCCTCGGGGGCGAGCTGTATGTGGGGCCCACGGGTAACTCCGGCCATATCGGCCACATCTGTGTCGAGCTCAATGGTGACCCCTGCCCCTGCGGCTCGCGCGGCTGCGTGGAGAGCATCGCCAGCGGTCCGAACATCGCGCGCCGGGCCCTCGCCGACGGCTGGTGCCCCGGGCCCGACGGCGACACCTCGGCCGCCGCCGTGGCGATGGCCGCGCATGCCGGGGACCCGGTGGCCGTGACCTCCTTCGAGCGGGCCGCGCGGGCGCTGGCCGCCGGGATCGCCGCGACGGCCGCACTCGTCGAGATCGAGATCGCCGTCATCGGCGGGGGAGTGGCGGGGGCGGGTGAGGTGCTCTTCGCGCCGTTGCGGCGTGCCCTGCGGGAGTACGCCACCCTCTCCTACGTCCAGCGGCTGACCGTGGTTCCGGCGCGGTCCGGTGCCGACGCGGGCCTGGTCGGCGCGGCCGCGGCCGCCGTGCGGCTTCACTCGGGCCGGGCGCCGGTACCGAGCGGGATGGTGTGACGGGAGGGTGTGACGGGGCGGGGGCGTGGAGAGGGCGGGGGTGCGGCGGGGATGAGGGCGGGGGCGGGTCCCCGCACGGGCCCGCCCCCTCTTCGGATGGCTCGGTTCTCCTGTCGCCCCCCGTTCCCCCCGTTCCCCCCGTTCCCTCCCGTTTCTCCCGGCTGCCGCCGTTCTCCCCCGTCGCGGTCCCGGGCGGAGCGGTCGCGCCGGGATGGCCTCGCTCCGTGGGCCGTTGCTCAGCAGGTGATCCGCGGATCCGCCCAGTCCGCGTGGTCCGAGTCGATGCCGTCGCCGCCGTCCGTGACCACCAGCCGTACCGTCCGCGCGCCCGTGACGTCCGCCGTGATCGGCACCGCGGCCATCGCGTTGGTCAGCACGCCCGTCGCCGCCGCCTTGGTGCCGTCCGCCCAGATCTCGAACGCGACGGTGCCCCGGTTCCCCTTCTCGTCGTCCACTCCGACCCAGGCGCTCACCGTGGTGCAGCGTCCTCCGGTGTAGTACTCGACCGTACTCGACGCGTGTACCCCGAGGCCCTTGGCGAACACCTGGCCGCCGATGGTGATCGGCCGCCCGTCACCGGCCTTGCTCTCACCGTTGCTGGTGTCGCGCTCCACCGGCCCCCACCCGTTCGCCGCGCTCGTCCAGCCGAGGTCGCCGAGGTGGGAGACCCCGGCCGGCGGCGGTACGACCACGCTCACCCCCGCCGGTACGGCCACGGTGACCCATGCCCCCGTCGTCGGCGCCAGATGGCGCGCCGTGAGCGTGAGGGTGTACGTGCCGGGCGGGCTCTCCGCGGGTACGGAGACATCCCACCGGGTGCTCAGCCGCGTCCCGCCGCGCAGCACGGCGCCCGCGGCCGGGGTGGCCGCCCGTACCGTCCATCCGCCGGGACCGGTGAGGGTGGCCGACGGCAGCAGCACCGGGGTGCGGCCGTGGTTGGTGAGGGTGGTGGTGAGCCGCCCGCCCTGACCGGACTCCACCATCAGGCTCTCGTCGGCGGAGGTCTCGACCGCCGGTGGCAGCAGCGGCCAGGCCCGCGCGGTGGAGATCCGCAGCATCACCGTGCCATGCGCGGGCACGGTCGCCGCGAGGGTCCCGGCGGTGTGGGCGCTGGTGTGCCGCCACAGGTCGCGCACGGCGTAACCGGTGGCGGCGGGCAGTCCCACGGCGGCCGCGGTGGTGGCGACGCGCTGCGGGCGGGCGCTCTCGTTGAAGAGGGCCACGGCGGTGGAGCCGTCGCTGAGCGGCTTGGCCACCACCCAGCGGCCCCCCTCGGAGCCGATGACGGTGCCCTGGCGGCCCAGCGGGTCCTGGTTGACGGCGATGATCTCGCGGTTGCCCAGGATCTCGAACGCCGACGCGGGTGCCTTGCGCAGATCGGAGCCGATCAGCAGGGGCGCGGCCATGATCGACCACAGGGAGAAGTGGGAGCGGTACTCGGTGTCCGTCATCCCGCCGTTGCCGACCTCCAGCATGTCGGGGTCGTTCCAGTGGCCGGGACCGGCGTGGGACGCCAGCGGCAGGTTCCGCTTCGCGATCGAGAGCATGGAGCCCCAGTTGTCGCTGATGTCACCGGTGGTGCGCCACAGCTGGCCGACGCCCTTCGCCCACTCCCATGGCTTGTTCTGCCCCCATTCGCAGATGCTGTAGACGATGGGGCGGCCGGTGGCGCGCAGCGCGTCCCGCATGGTGGTGTAGCGGAGTCTCGCGTCCATGCCCTGGTTATTGCAGTTGTCGTACTTGAGGTAGTCGACGCCCCATTCCGCGAACTGCCGGGCGTCGCCGTACTCATGGCCGAGCGCGCCCGGGAATCCCGCCCGGTTGCAGGTCTTGGTCCCGGCGCTGGTGTAGATGCCGAATTTCAGCCCCTTGGAGTGGACATAGTCGGCCACCGCCTTGATGCCGTTGGGGAAGCGGACGGGGTCGGGGACGAGTCTGCCCTCGGAGTTCCGCTGGGGGAGGGCCCAGCAGTCGTCCAGGTTCACATAGGTGTATCCGGCGTCTTTGAGTCCCCGCTCGACGAAGATGTCGGCGATGCCCTTGACCATGACCTCGTTGAATTCGGCCCGGCAGTGGGTGGTGTTCCAGTTGTTGAAGCCCATGGGCGGGGTCAGCGCGAGCCCTTCGGCGCCCGAGGGCGGCTCAGAGGCTGGCTCAGGGGCACGGGCAGGGGCCGGGGTCGCTGGGGGCGCCGGTCGCGCCAGGTTCACGGTGTTCTTTGTGTTCTCCGTGTTCACCGTGTTCACCGGGGCTGGGGCCGCCGCGTTCGCCGGGGTCGCCGGACCGGCGGCCAGGATCACGCCTGTGACCAGCGCTCCGACGACTCGTGGTCCGGACCGTAAGAAGGGTGGATGACGCATCGTGATGTTCCTCCGTACGCTTGGGGAGTCAGCAGATGGTCATGTACGTGTCAGTGGCGATCGTTTACGGTAGAGCCTGTTGGAGTCTGTTGGAAGAGATGCGGTAACGGTTGCTCGATGTCGTGCCACATCCCTTGACGACACTCTTTTCGAGGAGTGGGATCCACCTCGCGCGTTCGTTTGTGTTTGGTTTACCGCAGAGGAGCGAACATGGGTCGGTTAACCCCGCAGGGATGGACGGCGTCCAGCGGCGGGATGGAACATCGGATGTCCCGCCGGGGCGTGCTGCGAGGCGCGGCCCTGGGCGCCGGCGCGGTCACCCTGCCCTCCCTGCTCGCCGCCTGCTCCAGCGGCCCCGGCGGTGACGGCAGGACCATCACCCTGGGGTCCAACTCCTCCGACGCGGTGCCCAAGCGGGCGTTCGCCGACGCCTTCGCCGCGTATGAGAAGCAGTCGGGGGAAGGCCGTGAGGTCAAGGTCAACACCGTTGACCACAACACCTTCCAGGAGAACATCAACCGCTATCTCCAGGGAAAGCCCGACGACGTCTTCATGTGGTTCGCCGGATACCGCATGCGGTTCTTCGCCAAGAAGGGCCTGCTGCACGACATCAGCGATATCTGGTCCCGCTTCGAGGGATTCTCACCGGCGCTGAAGGCGCAGTCCACGGGCGAGGACGGCAAGCAGTACCTCACGCCGTACTACTACTATCCATGGGCCGTCTTCCACCGTAAGAGCGTCTTCGAGACGTACGGATACACCGCGCCCCGCACGCTCGACGACTATCTCGCGCTCGCCAAGCGGATGCGGAAGGACAAACTGGTTCCCATCGCCTTCTGCGACAAGGACGGCTGGCCCGCGATGGGCACCTTCGACTACATCAACATGCGCGCCAACGGCTACGCGTTCCACAGACGGCTCATGGCGGGCGAGGAGTCCTGGACGGACCGGCGGGTCAAGCAGGTCTTCGACCTCTGGCGCGGCATCCTGCCGTACTGCCAGCCCGGCGCCAACGGCCGCACCTGGCAGGAGGCGGCCACCAGCCTCCAGCGGCGCGAGACCGGGATGGCGGTCTTCGGACTGCCGCACCCCGGCACCCAGTTCCCCACGGCGGACCACGGAGACCTCGACTTCTTCCCCTTCCCCGAGATCAGCCCCGAGCACGGCCAGGACGCCGTGGAGGCTCCCATCGACGGGTTCCTGATGGCGAGGAAGTCCAAGAACCTGAAGCACGACAAGGCCATGGCGAGCGCCAAGGACCTGCTGAGCTGGCTGGCCACCGGTGAGGCCGAGGACATCTATCTGGCCGGCGACCCCAACAACATCGCCGTCAGCGACCGGGCCGACACCTCCGCGTACACCCCGCTGCAGAAGAAGGCCGTCGGCCTCGTCTCAGGCGCCAAGCACATCTCCCAGTTCCTGGACCGTGACACCCGCCCGGACTTCTCGTCGACCGTGATGGTCCCCGCCATCCAGAGCTTCATCAACAACCCGAAGGACGTGGACGGGCTGGTCAACGGCATCGAACGGCAGAGGAAGACCATCTTCGCCGCCGACTGAGGAAACGGACCGCCCGACTTGGAGCCCGCCCGTGCCGATGCCGTCACACCCCGGGGGCGACACCCCCGGCCTTCGCCCGACCGCGGGGGCGCCCCCTGGACACCCCGCCGCCGCGGGCCCCGCGCCGCCGCGCGGACGCTCCCGGCGCCGCGGCCCACGTCGCTTCTCCCGCCGGGACCTGGCCGTTCTCACCGTGCTCCTCGGTATCCCGATCCTGCTGGACCTGGTGATCATCTGGGGGCCGGCCCTCGCCTCCGTCGCTCTCTCCTTCACCAGCTGGGACGGGATCGGCGACATCTCCTGGGTCGGCACCCGGAACTACGAGACGCTCTTCACCGCCTATCCCGCCTTCTGGCCCGCCGCCCGGCACAACCTCCTCTGGCTGGCGTTCCTCGGGCTGATCGCCACGCCGTTCGGACTGCTGCTCGCGGCCCTGATCGACCGGGGGGTGCGGTTCAGCCGCTTCTACCAGTCCGCCCTCTATATGCCGGTGGTGCTCTCGCTCGCCGTCGTCGGCTTTATCGCCCAACTGGTCTTCTCCCGCGACCAGGGCGCGCTCAACGCGATCATCGGCGACACCGCCCACCCCACCGACTGGCTCGGCGATCCCGATCTCAATCTCTGGATGATCCTGCTGGCCGCCGCCTGGCGGCACACCGGCTATGTGATGATCCTCTATCTCGCCGGGCTCAAGGCGGTCGACCCCGTACTCAAGGAGGCCGCGGCCATCGACGGCGCCAGCGAGACCCAGACCTTCTTCCGGGTGGTCCTGCCGACCCTGCGGCCGGTCCATGTGATCGTCGGGGTGATCACCGTGATCGAGGCCCTGCGCGCCTTCGACATCGTCTACGCCGTCAACAAGGGCAGAAACGGGCTGGAACTGCTCTCCGTCCTCGTCACCGACAACATCATCGGCGAGGCCAGCAGGATCGGCTTCGGCTCCGCGATCGCCGTCGTGCTGCTGCTGTTCTCCCTGGGGTTCGTCATCACGTTCCTGGTGCAGGAGATCCGAGGGGAGCGGGACCGATGAGCCATCCAATGTCACCGCCGCCGCCACCGTCACCGCCGGGCCGCACCCCGTCCCCGTACCCGTCGCCACCGGTCCCGGCGCCGCGCCGACGGCGGTTACGGCCGGGACGGCTCGGCGTCCACGCCTTCCTGCTCGCCGTCTCCCTGCTCTTCCTCGCTCCCCTGCTGCTGGCGGTCTACGCCTCGCTCCGTCCCTACGACGAGACCTCCGAGCACGGCTACTTCTCGCTGCCCCGGAAGCTCTCGTTCGACTACTACCAGCAGGCGTTCACCGACTCCGGGATGACGACGTACTTCGTCAACACCCTGCTCATCGCGGTGCCGGGGGTGCTGATCACCCTCTTCCTCGCCTCCTTCGTGGCCTTCGCCGTGGCCCGGTTGCGGATGCGCGGCACCATCGTGCTGCTGATGCTCTTCACCGCGGGCAACCTGCTGCCGCAGCAGGTCATCATCACCCCCCTCTACGTCCTGTTCAACCGGATCCCGCTGCCGTACTGGATGTCCGACTCGATGACGATGTTCGACTCGTACTGGGCCGTCCTGGCGGTCCAGATCGGCTTCCAGACCGGCTTCTGCGTCTTCGTCCTCGCCAACTTCATGCGCACCCTGCCCCGGGAGATCCTGGAGGCGGCGGTGGTCGACGGCGCGGGGGTGTGGGCCCAGTTCTGGAGCATCACCCTGCCGCTGTGCCGACCCGCGCTCGCCGCGCTCGGCACGCTCCAGTTCACCTGGATGTACAACGACTTCCTCTGGGCGCTCGTCTTCATCTCCGACGGCGACAAACTCCCCATCACCTCCGCGCTCAACAACCTCAGGGGTCAGTTCTTCACCGACTACAACCTGCTCGCCGCCGGGTCGGTGATCGTGGCGCTGCCGACGGTCGTCGTCTTCCTGCTGCTCCAGCGGCACTTCATCGCGGGGCTCACTCTCGGCGCCAGCAAGGGCTGAGTCCGGGCGATCCGCGCCCCCGGTCCCGGGAAGGGGCCGGGAGCGCCCCCGATCCCCGCCCCGGGGCTCCGCGTCCCACCGGCTCCGGGCGTGGTTTCCATGGCAGGGTGTTCCGGGCAATCCACTGTGGGCTGGCCGTGTCCGCAAAGTAGCGCCGTCCGGTGTGTGAGATCGCAAGGCGGAGGGTTTCCCTCGTACGGGACGTACGGGGGAAATCCCGACAACGCTGGGGGTACTCCCCCAGGCTCCGCCCGGGGGCACCCCCATCCGTGCCCGCAGGGCACAAGGGGTGGGGGTACCTCCCGGGCCGCAGGGCCCAGGGGGAGTGCGTGCCGGGCGTCGCGGGCCAGGCGGGACTGTGCGGACACGGCCTAGGCAGAAGAGGGGGAACCGTGATCGTCTGGATTAACGGCGCGTTCGGAGCGGGGAAGACGAGCACCGCCCAGGAACTGATCGATCTGATCCCGCACAGCACGCTCTACGACCCGGAGGTCACCGCGGCCGGACTGCGACAGCTCCTGCCGCCGAAGCTGCTGGCCGAGGTGGACGACTACCAGGACCTGCCCATCTGGCGGCGGCTGGTCGTGGACACGGCCGCGGCCCTGCTCGCCGAGGTTCCCGGAGTGCTGGTGGTGCCGATGACACTGCTGTGTCAGGAGTACCGCGATGAGATCTTCGGCGGTCTCGCCGCCCGAAGAATTCCGGTACGGCAGGTGCTGCTGCGACTAGATGAAACGATTTTGCGGGCGCGTATCGCCCACCGCGCCACCGAGGACGCCCTCAGCGCCACCGCCGAAACCACCACAGTCGACGGTCCCGGCCGGGCCCGCTGGAGCGAGGACCACATCGAGCCCTACCTCGCCGCGCTGGAATGGCTCACCGAGGACGCCCATGTCATCGACGGCGGATCCCTCGACCCCCGCCAGACGGCGCACGCCGTGGCCGAGGCCGTCCGCACCGGAGCCGCGCCGGTCGCCGAGATCGTCCAGACGCCCGAGCCGACCACCGAGACCGTCGCCGCCGGAGTACTCCTCTTCGACGACCGCGACCGCGTCCTCCTCGTCGACCCCACCTACAAACCCGGCTGGGAGTTCCCCGGAGGAGTCGTCGAGCACGGCGAGTCACCCGCGCGGGCCGGAGTGCGCGAGGTCGCCGAGGAACTCGGCATCCAACTGGACCGGATGCCCCGGCTGCTCGTGGTCGACTGGGAGCCGCCGAACCCGCCCGCCTACGGCGGGCTCAGACTCCTCTTCGACGGCGGCCGTCTCGACCGCGCCGCCGCCGCGCGGGTCTTCCTCCCCAGGGCTGAGCTGCGCTCCTGGCGGTTCGTGGACGAGGAGGAGGCGCGGGAGCTGCTGCCACCGCACCGCTACGAGCGGCTACGCCGCGCGCTGCGCGCCCGTGAGAGCGGTCGGGCGCTCTACCTGGAGGCGGGCGTTCCCAGTTAGGGCTTTCTTCTCCGGCTTCTCCGGATCGTGCGGGGCCTGGGTGGCCCTGCCTCTGGGCCTGTCCCGCCCGCGCGCCGGCCCGGACACCTCGGTACGGAGTCGGCGGGCGGCGCGGCGTACGGACCGGAACCGGTCGCGGGGCGGCCGCCTGGTACGGAGTCGGGGGCGGCGCCTCGTACGGGGTCAGCGAGCGGCGTAGTGGCGGAGGAAGAGGGCCTCCGTCACCGAGAGCCGCTCCAGCTCCGCCGGGGAGACCGACTCGTTGACGGCGTGGATCTGCGCCTTGGGCTCGCTCAGACCGATCAGCAGGATCTCCGCCTCGGGGTAGAGGGTGGCGAGTGTGTTGCAGAGCGGGATCGAGCCGCCCATCCCCGAGACCTGCATCTCCTCGCCGGGGTAGGCGACCCGCATCGCCTCCGCCATCGCGGCGTACGCCGGGCTGCTGACATCCGCCTGGAAGGGCTGCCCCTGTCCCACCTGCTCCACCGAGACCCGCGCGCCCCACGGCGTACGCTCCGTCAGATGCGCGGCCAGCAGCTCGGTGGCACGGGCGGCGTCCATGCCCGGCGGCACCCGCAGGCTCACCAGCGCCCGCGCGTTCGCCTGGACCGAGGGAGTGGCGCCCACCACGGGCGGACAGTCGATGCCGAGCACGGTCACGGCGGGCCGGGCCCAGATCCGGTCGGCGACCGAGCCCGAGCCGATCAGCTCGACCCCGTCGAGGACCTTGGCGTCGCGGCGGAAGTCCTCCTCGTCGTACTGGAGTCCCGACCAGCTCTGGTCGGCCGCCAGCCCGTCCACCACCGTGGAACCGTCCTCTGTGCGCAGGGAGTCCAGCACCCGGATCAGCGCGGCCAGCGCGTCCGGGGCGGCACCGCCGAACTGGCCCGAGTGGAGGTTGCCCGCGAGGGTGTCCACCTCGACCCGGACCATCGTCATACCGCGCAGGGTCGCGGTGACCGTCGGCAGGCCCTCGCGGAAGTTGCCGGAGTCGCCGATGACCATGGCGTCGGCGGTGAGCAGCTCGGGGTGGGCCTCCGCGTACCGCTCCAGACCGCCCGTGCCCTGCTCCTCCGAACCCTCGACGATCACCTTCACGCCGACCGGTACCCCGCCGGTGGCCTTGAGGGCGCGCAGGGCCAGGAGATGCATGATGAAGCCGCCCTTGCAGTCGGCGGCCCCCCGTCCGTACCAGCGGCCGTCGCGGTCCGTCAGTTCGAACGGCGGGGAGACCCAGGCGTCCTCGTCGAGCGGCGGCTGTACGTCGTAGTGCGCGTAGAGCAGTACGGTCGGAGCCCCGGCCGGGCCCGGCAGATAGCCGTAGACGGACTGGGTGCCGTCCGGGGTGTCCAGCAGGGCCACATCGGTGAAGCCCTCGGCGCGCAGCGCGTCCGCGCACCAGCGTGCCGCCGCCTCACACGCCTCACGCGGGAACTGCTCCGGGTCCGCCACCGACGCGAAGGCCACCAGTTCCGCCAGCTCGGTCCGGGCCCGGGGCATCAGTGACGCCACGGTCCTGGCGGTCGCGGCGATCTGGTCGGCGGACATGGGCACGCTCCTCGTGGGTGCGACGTTGTGGAGATAGCCGTGCGGATGGGTGTACGGCGAATGTGCGGTCGATCCTGCCACAGTGGTGCGGGACGGCAGCGCCGTAGGATGCCGTGAGGAACACGGGTCACGCGTGGATCGGGAGCGGAAACACATCGTGAGCAGCGAGAACGGCGGCAGTGCGGCGGAGCGGGACACGGCGGGGGAGGACGACCGGATGTGGGATGTCGTCGTGGTCGGCGCCGGGCCCGCCGGGGCCTCGGCGGCATACGCGGCGGCGGTCGCCGGACGTTCGGTGCTGCTGCTGGAGAAGGCGGAACTACCCCGCTACAAGACCTGCGGCGGGGGGATCATCGGCCCGTCCCGCGACAGCCTGCCGCCCGGGTTCGAACTCCCCCTGCGGGACCGGATCCACGCCGTCACCTTCACTCTCAATGGACGGCTGACCCGCACCCGCCGCTCGAAGCGGATGCTCTTCGGGCTGGTCAACCGCCCCGAGTTCGATGCCGGACTCGTGGAGTACGCGCAGAAGGCGGGCGCCACCCTCCGTACCGGGGTCACCGTCTCGCGGGTCGAGCAGCATGGACCGGCCGTCCCCGACCGGCGCACCGTCGCCGTCGTCACCGCGGACGGCGAGACCATCCTGGCCCGCGCGGTCGTCGGGGCCGACGGCAGCGCCAGCCGCATAGGGGCGCATGTCGGGGTCAAGCTCGACCAGGTCGACCTCGGTCTTGAGGCGGAGATCCCGGTGCCGCAGACGGTCGCCGAGGACTGGGCCGGGCGGGTGCTCATCGACTGGGGCCCGCTGCCGGGGAGTTACGGATGGGTCTTCCCCAAGGGCGACACCCTCACCGTCGGGGTGATCTCCCGGCGCGGCGAGGGCGCCGCGACCAAGCGCTATCTGGAGGAGTTCATCGCGCGGCTGGGGCTCGCGGGCTTCGAGCCCGAGATCTCCTCCGGCCACCTCACCCGCTGCCGTACGGATGACTCCCCGCTCTCCCGCGGCCGGGTCCTGGTCTGCGGTGACGCCGCCGGGCTGCTGGAGCCCTGGACCCGTGAGGGCATCTCGTTCGCGCTGCGCTCGGGACGGCTGGCGGGGGAGTGGGCGGTGCGCGTCTGCGAGGCGCACGACGCCGTCGACGCCCGCCGCCAGGCGCTGAACTACGCCTTCGCCATCAAGGCGGGGCTCGGTGTCGAGATGGCCGTCGGCCGTCGTCTCCTCGGTGTCTTCGAGCGCCGCCCCGGTCTCTTCCACGCCGCCATCACCGGGCTGCGGCCCGCGTGGCGTGCCTTCTCGGAGATCACCCGGGGGTCCACCACCCTCGCGGGCATCGTGCGCACCAGCCCGATGGCCCGTCGTGCCCTGGAAACCATGGACCGGCGCGCGGCGCCGCGCCGGGAGAGCCCGGCCGAGGCCGAGCAGGAGTAGGCGGGAGCGGGGGCGGGTCCTCGGGGAGATCGCGCGGTGTCGCCGGAGCGGGTCCTTGGGGGAGAACGCGCGGTGCCGCCGGAGCGGGTGGGTGTCACCGCTGACCTCACCGTCCCCCTCGCCCGTCGGCGAGGGTGAGCCGGAAGACCGGGTGCCTGGGCGCGGCGGCGAGCAGCTCCGCGTCGGTGGAGTCCGCCGTGACCTCACCGAAGAACCGTCCGACCTCCCAGCCCCAGCGCTCCAGATAGGCGCGCAGGATGGCGGGCTTCTCGGCGTCGGAGAGCTCCACGGCCGTGAAGGGGCGGACCGCGCGGCCCAGGGTGAGCCGCCCGCCCCCCGCCGCCCGCAGATTGCGCACCCACTGGGAGTGGCCGCGCGCCGAGACCAGGAATGTGGTGTCGCTCTGGCGGAGGGGATTGACGGGGATGCCGCGCCACTCGCCGCTGGTGCGGCCGAGCACGGAGAGCTGGGCGGAACCCATCAGGCTGACACCGCGCCGGGCCAGCCAGCCCACCACGCCATTGAGGAGAGAGTCGAGGGCGCCGGGCTTGATGTAGTGGGCGGCCGTGGTGGTGGGCGCGTCGGTGGTGGGCGAGGTGTGGGGCGAGGTGTGGGTGGTGGGCATCGTGACTCCTGGTGGTCGGGTGGTGACGGGTGGGTCGTGTGCGGGGGCGGTCGGCTGATGGCAGGGCGAGAGCGGTGCTCTCGCGAGATTCCGAGAGCAGTGCTCTCCGTTGAGATCAGTGTGCACGGATCGGTGAACACAATCAAGAGCAGTGCTCTCTTTTTGGAATGGCGCTCTCGTTGATGGGAGACTCTCCGGCATGACGACCATCCGTGGGGCCAGGGAGCGGGCCCGTAGCGAAGTCACCGCCGCCATCAAGACCGAGGCGCGGCGCCAGCTGGCGGCCGAGGGCGCCGCCAAACTCTCCCTCCGGGCCGTCGCCCGGGAGCTGGGCATGGTCTCCTCGGCCCTCTACCGGTACTTCCCCAGCCGGGACGATCTGCTGACCGCCCTGATCATCGACGCCTACGACTCCGTGGGCAGCGAGGCCGAGGCCGCGCTCATCCCCGCCACCGACCCGGCCGACCACCCCGGCCACTGGGTCACGGTCTGTGTGGCGGTCCGGAGGTGGGCGCTGTCCCACCCCCATGAGTACGCCCTGCTCTACGGCTCGCCCGTGCCGGGCTACAGCGCCCCGAGGGACACCGTCGGCCCCGCCTCCCGCGTCGGCGCCGTGCTGATCGCCGTCACCAGGGACGCGGCGCGCACCGAGGCCCTGGTCGTGCCCACGCTCTCCGAGGAGGCGCGCCCCGAGGCGGAGCGGCTCGCCGCCGCACTGGCGCCCGATCTTCCGCCCGCCGTGGTGCTGCGGCTCGTCGCGGCCTGGTCCCAGCTCTTCGGGCTGGTCTCCTTCGAGGTGTTCGGCCAGTTCCACCGGCTGGTCGAGGACCGGGAGGCGCTCTTCACCCAGGCGGTCGCGCAGCTGGCCGAGGACGCGGGCATCCGCCGCCAGGTCCGGGGGGATTGAGCGGCATCCGCCCCGCGCGGTCCGTACGGCCACCGCCCGCCCGCCGTACTCCAGCCGGAGTATGACGACTCCCCACCCCGGGCAGACGTTTCGGTCCCCCGTCCGGGCTAGCGTGAGCTCCATGAACGTCCCCAGAGAAGAAGCGCCCTTCCGCTGGTGCGGTGGACCACCGTGGCGCCGGAGCGGCCGGGGGCGTGGCGGGGCGCGGCCCGGGTCCGGGGCCAGGCCCGGACCCGGGGGCAGCGGTGATCGGCGGCGCCGAGTGCCCTGGGTGTCCAGCGCGGTCGTGGCCGTGGTCGTCTTCGTCGGCACCGGGTTCGCCTCGCGCGCACACCCCGACCAGCAGCAACTCGACGCGTTCGCCCGCTCGCTGCTCCTGGTCGGCCCGGTCTTCCTCCTGCTGCGGGTCCGCTGGCCGCTGGTCGCCCTGGCCGGAACCGTGGCGGCGGCGCTCGTGCTCCAGGCGGCGGGCTGCGCGTACGGGGCGGTCTTCCTCCCCGTCGTCGTCGCCACCTTCCGCGCGGTCGTCACCGGGCGTCTGCGGGCCGCGTCGTGGACCTGTGCGGTGCTCCTCGCCGGGCATGTGCTGATCGGCCAGTGGCTCTACCGCTATCTGCCGCCGTCGGGCGACCGGTCCGGCCCCTGGGGCGAGGAACTGTACTTCGCCGTCTGGGTGGTGGCCGTCCTGGCCGGTTCCGAGGTGGTACGGGTACGGAGGGAGGCATGGGCCCGCGAGCGCATGGAGCGCGCGGCGGCCGCCCGGCGCCGCGCCGACGAGGAGCGGTTGCGCATCGCCCGCGAACTCCATGACGTGCTGGCCCACTCCATCTCCGTCATCAACGTCCAGGCGGGTGTCGGCCTCGCCCTGCTCGACAGCGACCCCGAGCAGGCCCGTACCGCCCTGACCACCATCAAGGCCGCCAGCAAGGAGGCGCTCGGCGAGGTCCGCCAGGTGCTGGAGGGCCTGCGCGCCCCCGGTGAGGCCCCGCGTGCCCCCGCGCCGGGCCTCGACCGCCTGCCCGAACTGGCCGACCAGGCCGCCGGGGCGGGCCTGAGTGTGACCGTCGACACCGAGGGCACTCCGCGCCCGCTGCCGCCGGGCGCGGACCTGGCCGCGTTCCGGATCGTGCAGGAGGCGCTCACCAACGTGGTCCGGCACTCCGGTTCCCGGGTGGCCCGGGTGCGGCTCGGCTATGGCCCGGCGCGGCTGACCCTCCGGGTCGACGACGACGGGCCCGCCACCGGTACCGACGCGGGCGGCAGCGGCAACGGCCTCGCCGGGATGCGGGAGCGCGCCGCCGCGCTCGGTGGCCGGATCGAGGCGGGTACCCGCCCCGACGGAGGCTTCGGCGTGCTGGCCGAGCTGCCGGTGCCGCGCCGGGAGCCCCGGTGCGGTGCGGCGGCGTCCGCCCCGCCGCACCGAGGGGGCCGAACGGCGGTTCCCCCGGACGAGACGAAGGAGACCTCGTGATCCGCGTTCTGCTCGCCGATGACCAACTGCTGGTCAGGGCGGGTTTCCGGGCCTTGCTCGACGCACAGCGCGATATCGCGGTGATCGGTGAGGCCGCCGATGGTGAGGAGGCCGTGCGCCTGGTGCGCGAACTCCGCCCGGACATCGTCTTGATGGACATCCGCATGCCCGTCCTGGACGGGCTCGCCGCCACCCACCGGATCACCGAGGACCCGGACCTCGGTCAGGTGCGGGTGGTCATGCTCACCACCTTCGAACTCGATGAGTATGTCTTCGAGGCGCTCCGCCGTGGCGCCTCCGGCTTCCTGGTCAAGGACACCGAGCCCGATGAGCTGTTGCGCGCGGTGCGCGCGGTCGTCGCCGGGGACGCCCTGCTGTCGCCCGGGGTGACCCGCCGGCTGATCGCGGAGTTCGCCGCGCGGTCCAAGGCCCCCGCCGACGCGGGGGAGCTCTCCTGTCTCACCGACCGTGAGCGTGAGGTGATGACCCTGGTGGGGATGGGGCTGACGAACGACGAGATCGCCCGTCGGCTGATCGTCAGCCCGCTGACGGCGAAGACGCACGTCAGTCGCACGATGGTCAAGCTCGGTGCCCGCGACCGCGCCCAACTGGTCGTCCTGGCGTATGAGTCGGGGCTGGTCCGGCCGGGCTGGCTCGGCTGAGGCGGTGCGGCGGGAGTTCCGTGGCGCGGTTCCCCGCTCCGTACGGTGGGACGAGGGCGCTGTGGATCCGTACCGTACGCGGGGTCCCACCGATCCGGCATCAGGATGTCGGGGACGGTGGGCCGACCGGTGGCGGACCGGCGGTTCGCCCGCCCGAGATGTCCGGACCGTCCTTAGGATCGGTCCATGATCGCTGAACTTCAGTGTGTGGTGCTCGACTGCCCCGACCCGGCGGAACTGGCCTCGTTCTACGGAGCGTTGGCGGGCGGAGAGGTCAACCGGCCCGACCGGCGCTGGGCCCTCGACGACGGCTGGGCGACCCTGCACACCGCGTCCGGCCCTGTCCTCGCCTTCCAGCGGGTGGCCGACTACCGGCCGCCGGCCTGGCCGGATCCGGAGCGGCCGCAGCAGTTCCACCTGGACTTCGAGGTGGCGGACCTGGACCGGGCCGACCAGCGGGTGCGGGCCCTCGGCGCGACGGTGCTGGACGCCGACGCGGCGGGGCGGGGCTGGCGGGTCTACGCCGACCCGGTGGGGCACCCGTTCTGTCTGGTCCTCCGGCGGCCCCGACAGGGATAGCCCTGCCCGGCCGACACCCGGGCCATGGCCCCGGCCGAGGGCCCGGATGTCGTCACTCCGGGTGGCTCCAGACGCCGTCGACCTCCTCAACGCGACCCGTAGTTAAGAAAATTAAGATCTGAGCGTTGTCATCTTGAAAAACTCAAGATAGAAATGAATAGCGAACGCTTCATGGAGAGGCAGGGGAGCCAAGGGTGGACTGGCAGGAGCTGACGGACCTGACGCAAGGGCGGACCTTCGTGGTCGAGCGGGTCCGTCTCGTCGGCAACGGCGTCGCGGTCGAGGGAGAGTTCGAGCCGCCGCAGCTGGCCCAGCTCGGCATCGATGACCAGGTGTTCGTCACCGCGTTCGTACGGGCGCACGGCTCCATCAAGGAGATGGAGCGGATCTTCGGGGTGAGCTACCCGACGGTCAAGTCCCGGCTGAACCGGATCGCCGGGCGGCTCGACTTCGTCGATACCGACCCGGCACCCATCGACACCGGCCCGGCGCCCACCGCCGCCGATGTCGTCGACCGTCTGCGGCGGGGGGAGATCAGCGCCGAGGAGGCCCTGGCCGAGCTGGAGCGGTCCCGGTGATCCCGTATCTGGTGACGGTGGGTCATCGCCGCCCCACTGGTCGCTGGTTACGGCTGTTCATCCCCGTCCCGGTGGTTCTGCCGGTGCTGCTGCCGCTCGCCGTGCTGGCGGCCGTGGCCGCCTGGGCCGTCTTCCGGGTCAGCCCGGTCGGCGCGCTGCGTGACACCGGGCGACTGCTGTGGGCGCTGCCCGGCACCCGGTTCGAGATGGCGCTGGGCCCAACGGCCCTGCGGATAAGCATCAGATGAGCCAGATGAGCCAGATGAGCCAGATACGTCAGATGGCTGAGATGACTGAGAGAGCACAGGAGTGACCATGGATGAGCAACGCCGCCAGATCCTGGAGATGCTGGCCGAGGGCAAGGTCACCGCGGCCGAGGCGGAACGTCTGATCGACGCCCTGGAACGACCGCGGCCCACCGCACACCCGGGAGCCGCGTCCCACCCCAAGCCGCCGCCCAGGTATCTGCGCGTGGTGGTCCAGGAGGAGGAGGCCCCCGGCGCCGACGGCGCCAGCCGGGTCAACATCCGGGTACCGCTGCAACTGCTGCGCGCCGGGGTCCGCCTCACCAGCCTCATCCCGCCGCAGGCCCTCACCAGGCTCAACGCGGAACTGGACAAGGCCGGGGTGCCGGTCGACCTGACCCAGCTGCGGCAGCAGGACATCGAGGAGCTGATCGAGCACCTCGCCGACCTCGACATCGACATCGGCGAGCCGGGCTCCGCGGTGCGGGTGTTCTGCGAGTGAGGCCGCCGGGGCCGAGGACGCCCGCCACGACCAGGGCCGGCCTGATCCATCAGACCGGACCCAGCGCGTTGACCGGGGGGAACGGATGATGAGCGACCGTACGCACGCGACCCGAGGGCCATGGACCGGCATGGTGCCGGTCGACGATACGGCCCTGGCCGTCACCGACACCGGCGGGACCGGTGTTCCCGTGCTCTATCTCAACGGCCAGTTCGCCACCCAGGGCTACTGGCGGCGGGTCATCGCCGACCTGGGGACGGGGTGGCGGCACATCACCTTTGACGAGCGGGCCCGGGGCCGCAAGTCGAAGCGTTCGGCGGACTACTCCTTCGAGGCCGCCATCCGGGACGTCGCCGCCGTCCTCGCGGCCCGGGAGGTGGACCGGGCGGTGGTGGTGGGCTGGTCCTACGGGGCGTTCGTCGCGGCCCACTGGGCCAGCCGGTATCCGGACCGTACCGTGGGCACGGTCATGGTCGACGGCGCGCAGCCCTACGACTGGCTCAATGACGAACTGGAAGCGGGCATCCGGAAGACGTTCCGGCGGTGGGGCTGGCTGATGTCGCTGGTGCGTCCGACGGGTCTGACCCCCCGGATGACCCCCGACCAGATGGCGGAGAGCAATATCGAGATCGGCAGGCTCGCCCGGGAAGGCGAGCTGGGTCCCGTCCTCGACACCATCAGCGTCCCGGCGCGGTACGTGGTCGCCTCGGGGGAGTCCCTCGGCAGTCAGGGCGGGCACGAACTGATCTGTGCCAGCCTCCCCGCGGTGACCGAGCGCAACCCGAACATCCGGATCCACGCGAAGGTCCCCAGCAACCACGGCGCCATCCTGCGCAAGGACTTCCGTGCCGTCGCCGGGGCCGTGCGCGAGGTCGGCGCCCCTGGCCCGGGACGGGGCTGATGGCCGCTGTGGTCAGGCGGTCTTCTCGCGAGGTCGGCGAGGCCGGCTCCGGGCGGCGCTGACAGCCGCTACGGCCGTGCGGTCGCCTCGGCCGCCGCGTTCCGTCCCGCGTACCCGATGACCGCCGCGGCGGCCGCGAGCAGGGCCACCGTCGTCAGCGCCATCGGCAGGGAGAGCCAGTCGGCGAGGAAACCGATGGCCGGGGGGCCGATCAGCATGCCGGTGTAGCCGAGGGTGGAGGCCGCCGCGACTCCGGAGGGGCCGGCGACCGCGCCCGCGCGGGCCACGGCGACCGGGAAGATGTTCGCCAGCCCGAGGCCCGCCAGGGCGAAACCGCACAGCACGAGCCAGACCGTCGGCGCGAGGGCGCCGACCAGCATGCCGAGCGCCGCCGTCAGCCCGCCCGCGGCCACGGTGCGGGTCTGGCCGAGCCGCTCCAGCAGGAGGGTGCCGGAGAGCCGTCCCACGGTCATCGCGAGGGCGAAGAGGGAGTAGCCCAGGGCCGCGACGCCGGGATGGGCGCCCAGGTCCTGCTCCAGATGAAGGGCACCCCAGTCGGCCATCGCGCCCTCTCCGTACGCCGTACAGAGCGCGATCACCCCGCAGAGGAGCACGACCCGCCGGGTACGGCCGGTGATCCGGAGCGGTGCGGCGGCCGTCTCGGTGGCGGGGCGCGGCGCGGGCGCGTGCCGCAGCAGCGCGGGCGCGGCGGCGACCGTGATCAGCACGCCGGTCGCGCCGAGCAGTACCAGATGGACGGTGGGGGACATCCCCCCGGCGACCAGTGCGCCCAGACCCGCGCCGACCATGCCGCCCAGGCTGTAGGCGCCGTGGAGGACCGGCATCAGCGGCCGGCCCAGGGCGGCGACCAGGTCGACCGCCGCGCTGTTCAGGGAGACACTCATCGCCCCGAAACACGCGCCGAAGAGCAGCAGGACCAGTCCGAGCGCGAGCGCGGAGCCGGTCAGCGGCGGCAGCACGATGCTCAGTGACATCAGTCCGGCGGCCGCGACGGTGACCGGGAGCGCGCCGTAACGGCGGCACAGGCGCCCCGTGAGTGTCATCGTCACCACCCCGCCCGCGGACACCCCGAGCAGCGCGAGTCCGAGCGCGCTGGCGGAGGCCCCGGTCTGTTCCTTGATGGCGGGGATGCGGACCACCCAGCCGGCGAAGAGGAAGCCGTCGAGGACGAAGAAGACGGTGAGGGCGGTGCGGAGGCGCGACAAAGAAGAGGACGCAGTGGTTCCGCGGACTCCCCCTGGAACGGCCTTCCCTAGTTTGTTTAGGTTGGGCACAAACGGAGGATACGGGGGAGGTGCGATGCGAACAAGACATCGGCGGTGCCGGGCCGGAACCCGCTGCCCGGAGCCCGTCACCCGCTATCCGGGATCTGTCGCCCGATATTCGGAAGGTCCCCTCCGTTATCCGCGACGCCGGGGCTGGTGCCGCACCTCGCCCCAACCCCCCTGCCGGGCCCGCGTCCCCCCTCCCGGCCACCTTCCGTACCACCCTCCGGCCACCCTCCGGCCCATGGGCCGGAACCGCCCTCGGACCATGGGAGACTCGCCACCATGAACGGCAAGGCGACAAGCGCCAGAACAAAGCTGGAACGGGGCCGCAACGCCCTGGGACCCGCCCTGGAACTGGTCCACACGGGCCGTGCGCCCACCCGCGCCGTCCTCACCGCCGAACTCGGCGTCACCCGCGCCACCGCCGGTGCCGTCGCCGCCGAACTCGCCGCCCTCGGACTCATCCGGGTCGACTCCCGCCCCACCGCCGCCGCCGGATCCCAGGGCCGCCCCTCGCACCGGCTCGCCGTGGACGACACGGGCCCGGTGGTCCTCGCCGCGCAGATCCACTACGACGGCTTCCGCGCCGCGCTCGTCGGACTCGGCGGCCGGATCGTCGCCACCTCACCCGGCTGTGTCACCGTCTCGGCCGACCCGGAGCAGGTCATCGGCGAGGTCGTCGACGCCGGGGCCGCCCTGCTGCGCGCCAGCGGACGCCGGTGCGCGGGGGCGGGCCTCGCCGTGCCGTCGGCCGTCGCCGAACCCGACGGCGTCGCCCTGAACCCGCTGCATCTCGCGTGGGCGGCGGGCGCCCCCGTACGGCGGATCTTCGCCGCGCGGATCAAGGACGCCGGAGTCGCCGCGCCCGTCTTCGTCGGCAACGACATCAACCTCGCCGCCCTCGCCGAGCACCGCCACGGCGCCGGACGCGGCGCGGTCCACCTCCTGTGCGTCGCCACCGGCCACCGGGGCGTCGGCGGCGCCCTCGTCCTCGACGGACGGCTGCACACCGGAAGCTCGGGCCTCGCCCTGGAGGTCGGTCATCTCACCGTCCACCCCGAGGGCCGCCCGTGTCACTGCGGCAGCCGGGGCTGTCTGGACGTGGAGACGGATCCGCTCGCCTTCCTCACCACCGCGGGCCGCGAGCCGGGCCCGGAGATCTCCCTGTTGGAGCGGTGCCGTGACCTGCTCCAGCGGGAGAGCGGGGAGCCCCGGGTACGGGCCGCCACCGAGGTCCTCGTCGACCGGCTCGGCCTCGGGCTCGCCGGTCTCGTCAATATCCTCAACCCCGACCGCATCATCCTCGGCGGCCTCCACCGCGAACTGTTCAAGGCCGCGCCCGAGCGGTTGCGCGCCGTCGTCGCCGACCGCAGCCTGTGGGGCCGCAGCGGCGGTGTGCCGATCCTGGCCTGCTCGCTCGACCACAACAGCCTCGTCGGCGCCGCCGAACTGGCCTGGCAGCCGGTCCTGGACGACCCACTCGCCGTGCTCGGCTGACCCGCCGTCCCGGCGCGTACGAGAGGGGTACGGAGGGAGCCTCGCGTACGAGAGGGGTACGGAGGGGCGCCGCGTGCGAGAGGGGTACGGGAGGGAGCCTCGCGCACGGGAGAGGTACGGAAGGAGCCACCCGTCCGGCGGCACGGCGGGCGGCTCCCCGTGGGCGAGCGGGTACCTGACGACCATGAGCCGTCAGCCCCCCGCCGTGGACCGCGCTCCCCACCGGCTGGAACGCGCGCACCGCCGCGTCCTCGCCTCGCCGCTCGGCCTCGCCTGGAACCGGGGCCGGGAGATGGAACTGTTCCACCGCGCCATGGGCTTCGCCGCGCTCGCCTTCCTGACCCTCGTGCCCCTGCTGGTCGTCGTCGCGGCGGCCGACCCCGCCAGCGGCCAGGGCTTCGCCCGCTGGCTGGGGCAGGCGCTCGGGGTCTCCCCCGCCTCCCAGCGGGAGATCGAGGAGGTCTTCGGTCTGCCGGGGACCGCGCTCCAGCGCACCACCGCCTTCGGTCTCGCCGCCCTCGCCGCCTTCGGCCTCACCTTCGGCTCCGCCGTGCAGACCGGCTACGAGAAGGTCTGGGACCTGCCCACCGCCCGCTGGCACACCATGTGGCGCCATGTCGTCTGGCTCGCGGTCCTCATCTTCTGCCTGCTGCTCTTCGTCAACACACCCGTGCCGACCGGTCAGGCCGTCAGGACCGCCGGGGCCGCCCTCGCCGACCTGGCCGGTACCTGTCTCTTCTTCTGGTTCTCCCAGCGGATCCTGCTCGGCGGGCGGGTCCGCTGGTCCGCCCTGCTGCCGGGCGCGGTCCTCACCGCGCTGGCCATGCTCGGGCTGCGCGTCTTCTCCCAGTTCGTCTTCTCGCCGCTGATCGCCTCGAACGCGGTCACCTACGGCCCCTTCGGCACCGTCCTGGTGCTCCAGTCCTGGCTGGTCGGTGTCGGGGTCGTCGTGTACGGGGGTGCCCTGGCGGGCCGTCTCGTCCACGAGGCACGGGTGCACCGCCGCCTCGCCCGCGCCCTGCCGCCCCGGGCGGAGGACCGCTGACCCGTCCTCCGCGCGTGCGGCCTGGGCCGGGATTCCGGTGGCGCCGATGAGCCGTGGTCCCTCCCCGCGACCGGTGGCCCCGGCGCAGGCTCGGCGCCGGGCCCGGCCCCGAGCCGCGCCCCCGGATCACCCCGGATCACCTCGGGTCATCCCGAATCGCCCAGGATCACGCCGAATCACGCCGAATCGCTCCGGAACAGCGCGCGGTCAGCGCCGATCCGCGCCGATCAGCCCGGTGCCGTGGCGCGGAGCCCGGCCCGCCGTCAGATCGTCCGGGGCGCGGCGGGGTTCGTCGTCCGGCCCGGGAATCGGCTCTCCAGCGGAGGCCCGGGAGGGTTGGGCGTGTGGTGGGGGCGTGACGGCGGCGGGGGCGGCGAGGGTGAACCACACCGTCTTCCCGCCCTCGCCCTGGGGGCGGATCCCCCAGGTGTCGCTCATCGCCGCTATCAGCCCCAGCCCTCGTCCCGATGTGGCGAAGAGGTCACCGTCCCCGAAGGGGCGGCTCTCGGAGCCGGAGGTGAGGGTCGGCAGCCGGGGATCGTGGTCATGGACGGAGACGGTGAGATGGTCGAGCAGCAGTTCGATGTCCACGACGCAGACCTTGTCGGGTTCCGCGTGCTGATGGACGTTGGTCAGGAGTTCGGTGACACCCAGCGCGGCCGGGTCGATCAAGGGATCGAGGTTCCAGTAACGCAGTTGTGCCGAGAGGATTCTGCGGACCTGACCGATCCGCGACGGCAGGGCCTGGAGCTCCACCGTGCAGTGCCTGCTTGGCTGGCTGATCACGGCTGCGACTCCCCGAAATGTGGTCCGGAAGAAGACGGAGTTCGGATCCAGCAGTCGGCCGCCTGCTGAAGTATGGTCCCCCGGCGGCGAGGGCTGGTTCGCAGCGTCACCGCCGATGCACCCTGAGTGAGGTGAGATCAGTGTGAGCCAGTCACCCTGGTCTCACAACTCGGCGTCCGCGGCCCGTCCGGGCCGGGCGGCACGCCGGTCACCCCGTGCCACGCGCGCCAGGGGGTGGCGAAGCGCGCCGGGGCCGGGGTCGGGGCGGGTCAGTCCTCGGTGACGCCCGCGCCGTGCACGGCCTTGAGGAACCGGCCCGTGAGTATCTCGCCGTCCGCGCGGTGTTCGCGCTGGCCCATGGTGAGGCGGTAGCGCTTGCCGTTGACCGTGAGCGCCGTGCTCGCCTCGTCGGCGAACCACGCCCGGCCGGTCCTGACCGCGCGGACCGGGGCGCTGTCGATCACCCGGCCGTAGCTGGTGAGCAACTCCAGCTTGCCGTCCTTGATCAGCACCTGTCCGGCCTTGGTGAGCGAGCGGGGCCACCGCTCGATCCGTACGCCCGTGGCCCGGAATTCGGGCTCAGCCATCTCCATCGGCCCTCCGCCCCTTTCGTCACGTCGCTCCTCGCAGTCTGCCGAACTCCGGCCGGACGCACCAGTACGTGTGGACAATGCCCCACACATCGACCGGCCCAAGTGACCCCTATGGCTGCCCAAAGCGAAGGTTTGCCCAGGTGGGGGGCTTAGTGTGGCGGGACGGAAGCTCAGGTTCCAGCACAGGTGAGGGAAGGTCGCGATGGAGACCGAAGCAGGGGATGTGGCGGGCGGGGCCATGGCGACGATGGATGTCGACCAGAGCGATCCGGAGTACCGGGCATGGCTGAAAGAGGCGGTCCGCAAGGTGCAGGCGGATGCCAACCGCTCCGCCGACACCCATCTGCTCCGCTTTCCGCTGCCGGAGGAGTGGGGCATCGACCTCTACCTCAAGGACGAGTCCACCCACCCCACCGGAAGCCTCAAGCACCGGCTGGCGCGTTCGCTGTTCCTCTACGGCCTCTGCAACGGCTGGATCAGACCGGGTCGGCCCGTCGTGGAGGCGTCCAGCGGTTCCACAGCCGTCTCCGAGGCGTACTTCGCCAAGCTGATCGGTGTGCCCTTCGTCGCGGTGATGCCCCGCACCACCAGCGCCGAGAAGATCCGGCTGATCGAGTTCCACGGCGGCCGGTGCCACTTCGTGGACGATCCGCGCACGGTGTACGAGGAGTCGGCCGCCCTCGCCGAGCGCACCGGCGGCCACTACATGGACCAGTTCACCTACGCGGAGCGCGCCACCGACTGGCGCGGCAACAACAACATCGCCGAGTCGATCTACCAGCAACTGCGGCTGGAGCGCTATCCGGAGCCCACCTGGATCGTCGCCACCGCGGGCACCGGCGGCACCTCGGCCACCATCGGCCGCTACGCGCGCTACATGCAGTACGACACCCGGGTCTGTGTGCCGGACCCGGAGAACTCCTGTTTCTTCGACGGCTGGACCCAGGGTGATCCCGGCGCCAGCAGCGACCGTGGCTCGCGTATCGAGGGCATCGGCCGCCCCCGTATGGAGCCGAGTTTCCTGCCGGGCGCGATCGACCGGATGATGAAGGTTCCCGACGCGGCCAGTGTCGCCGCCGTCCGCGCGCTCGACGCGGCGATCGGACGCAAGGCGGGCGGCTCCACCGGCACCGGGCTGTGGAGCGCCCTGCGGATCGTGGCGGAGATGGTCGCCGAGGGGCGGCGCGGCAGCGTCGTCACCCTCATCTGCGATCCGGGGGAGCGGTATCTGGACCGCTACTACTCCGACGACTGGCTGGCGGAGCAGGGCCTCGACATCACCCCGTACCGCCATCAGATCGACCACTTCCTGGCGACGGGCGACTGGCCGCGCTGAACCCTTCGTATGCTCTCCGCCGACGGACTGACGGACTGACGGACTGACGGACTGACGGACTGACGGGCCGACGGACTGACGGGCGTACGGAAGCCGGGGCGCGTGAGCGGGCGTACGAGAGCGGGGTGAGCGTCCAGGCGTGGAGGCGTACGGGTCGGATGCGATGGGTCACCAGCGCGCGGGCGGCCCGCTCATCCGCCCGGCCGCCGGGGCGGGCCCAGCCTCCGGTCGAGATTGCGCGTCGCGCTCCGGAACGATCGCCCGAGACCCGGGCGGAGCAGCCGCAGCACACGCCGGACGGGCGGGGGCCCGTCCGTCGCGAAGACCCACCGCACCCGGCTGCCGTCGCCCCCGGGGTCGATCCGCCACTCCTCCAGCAGCGCGGTCACGCCCGGCGCGTTCGTGGTGTCGACCCGGTAGGCGTAGCGTTCGGCGGGGTCGGCCGCCAGGATCGTCTCACCGAAGCGGACCCCGGCCCTCAGCTTGATCTCGCGGCCCGCGCCGCCATGGGTCGGCCGGGCCCAGGAGACCGCGGGGAACCAGGTGCCCCAGGCCGTCACGTCCTCCGCCAGCGCCTGGTACACCGCCGCCGGACGCGCCCTCATCGTCGTGGTGAAGACCAGCCGGACGGGTGCGGAGTCCAGGAAGTCGAGTTCGACGGGGCGCAGTCGGCGGGCCATGGACATACCTTCCGTTGGCGGGGCTGACAGGGACCTGGGCTCGCACCCTAACTGACACTCCATCACCAACGGTATGGAACGGGGCTCTCAGAACGCGCCCCCGCCCCCCGGCGCGACACCGCGCAGCACCCCGTCCAGCGCGCGCCCGAACATCCGGCGGCCCACCCGCGCCACCAGGGGGTCCAGTCCGCGGGGCAGCGGCCACACGGCCAGCTCCTCCTCCCAGACCACCAGCGTCTCCCGCTCCCGCCCCAGCACGGTGATCTCAGCCCAGCCCCGCACCACCCGGCCGCGCTTCTCCAGCCGGCAGCGGCCGGGGACACCGGGCGCGGGGGGCTCCCAGCGGACCACCTCCATCGGGTCGTCGACACCGAACCGGCCGATCCCCGAGCGGACCACCACCAGCGTCCCCGGGCCGACCGGCTCACCCCGCACCGAGGCCAGCCGGGTCAGCGGCACCCGCGCCGCGTGCGCGCGCCAGTCGGTGACCCGGCGCCAGACCTCCTCCGGCCCGGCGGCCACCGATCGCGTCAGCCGGAACGGCGCCACGGGCTCACTCCGCCCGGTCTTCGGTGTCGTCGGCGACGATCAGCCGGGGCAGATGCTCGGCGATCTCCTCGCGCGCCCGCTCCGACAGCCCCGCGTCGGTCACCAGCGTGTCCACCTCCGTCAGCGCCGCGAAGGAGCTGAGACCCACCGTCCCCCACTTGGTGTGGTCCGCGATCACCACCACCCGTCGCGCGGCCCGGACGAGATGCCGGTTGGTCTCGGCCTCGGCCAGGTTCGGCGTCGACAGTCCCGCCTCGACCGAGATCCCGTGCACCCCGAGAAAGAGGACATCGAAGTGGAGCGAGCGGATCGCCTGGTCGGCGACCGGGCCCACCAGCGAGTCCGAGGGCGTCCTCATCCCTCCGGTGAGTACCACGGTGGCCGCGCCCGGCCGGGGCGCGGGGGGCTCACCGGAGGACGCCGGACGCTGGGCCGTGTGGAAGACGTCGGCGACCCGTACCGAGTTGGTGACCACCGTCAGATCGGGGACCTCCAGCAGCCGGTGCGCCAGCGCGTAGGTGGTGGTCCCGCCGGAGAGCGCGATGGCGCTGCCCGGTGCGGCCAGCCGCGCGGCGGCCCGGGCGATCTCCTCCTTGGCCCGCAGCTCCAGCGCCGACTTGACCTCGAAGCCCGGCTCGTGGGTGCTGGTCTCGACCACCGGGACCGCGCCGCCGTGGACCTTCTCGACGACGCCCTGGCGGGCCAGGGCGTCCAGGTCCCGGCGGACCGTCATGTCGGAGACGTTGAGCCTGCGGGTGAGTTCGTTCACCCGTACCCCGCCGCGTCTGCGGACCTCGTCGAGGATGAGGGCGCGCCGCTGCTCGGCGAGCAGGTTCTGGTTGTCCGTCACTGCCGGGGCCGGTCCTTCCGTCTCGTCGGCGTGGTCATCGGCATGGCCGGCGTCGCCGCGCCGTCACCGCGCCATCCTGTCGCCGTTGTCCCGCCGTCGTCTCAGCGTCGTCCGCCGGGCCCGGGGGCCGCGGTCGCCCCATCCTGCCACGGTGCCTTGAGCGGTTGTTCTCCCTCCGGGGCGCTGGGGGATGGTGTCTCGCGTCCGACGTGCTCGATCGCTCGTACCT
>NZ_JBHVHF010000070.1:4308-30395 GCF_042800315.1 Streptomyces sp. NPDC057638 | reverse complement strand
GCCCCGGGCCCGTCTGAAAGGCTCCTGGCCTCGTCCGACCGTCAGGAGCCGGAGCCGGCCTCCGACAGGGGCTCCCCGTCGCGCTTGCTCCCCAG
This sequence comes from Streptomyces sp. NPDC057638, assembly GCF_042800315.1. Taxonomy (NCBI): domain Bacteria; kingdom Bacillati; phylum Actinomycetota; class Actinomycetes; order Kitasatosporales; family Streptomycetaceae; genus Streptomyces; species Streptomyces sp. NPDC057638. Next base: position 30,300 of record NZ_JBHVHF010000070.1, on the reverse strand, counting down.
TACCGAGCGGAGCCGTCGCAGCGGCCCGCCGTCCCGGCGCCGGTGGCCATGGACCCGGGGGTCGTCGGTCACGTCGTACCGCTTCACATAGGCCCCCAGGAACGCCTGGAGCGTGGCGACCGCCGGGATCGCGATCAGCGCGCCGACCGCGCCCATCAGCGCCGTACCCGCGATGACCGAGCCGAAGGCGACGGCGGGGTGGATGTCCACCGTCTTGGCGGTGAGCTTGGGCTGGAGCACATAGTTCTCGAACTGCTGGTAGACGACGACGAAGCCGAGCACCCACACCGCGTACCACGGGTCCACCGTGAAGGCGATCAGCATCGGCAGCGCGCCCGCGAGATAGGTGCCGATGGTCGGGATGAACTGCGAGACGAGCCCCACCCAGACGGCGAGCGCGGGGGCGTAGGGCACACCGAGGATCTCCAGCAGCACGAAGTGCGCCGCGCCGGAGATCAGGGCCATCAGACCGCGCGAGTAGAGGTAACCGCCGGTCTTGTCGACCGCGATCTCCCACGCCCGCAGGACCTCGGTCTGCTTGGCCGGGGGCAGCACCGAGCAGATCGCGCGGCGCAGCCTGGGCCCGTCGGCGGCGAAGTAGAACGAGAACAGGAGCACCGTCAGCAGCTTGAACAGCCCGCCGAGCACCGTGGCGGAGACGTCCAGCACCCCGGTCGCGCTGTTCTGGACGTACTTCTGGAGCCAGTCGGAGCGGAGCAGACTGTCCTGGATCTCCACTCGGGACAGTTCGGTGTTGAAGGTGTGGTTGACCCAGCTGATCACCGAGTCGAGGTACTCCGGGAAGTCCTCGACCATGGTCACGATCTGGTCCGCGAGCATGGAGCCGAGCAGCACCACGAATCCCGCCCCGGCGACCAGCACTCCGAAGAAGACCAGGAAGGTGGCGAGACCCCGGCGCACCCCGCGGGCCGCCATCCTGCCGACGGCCGGTTCGATCGCCAGCGCGAGGAAGAAGGCGATCAGGATGTTGATCAGCAGGCCGATCAGCTGGTGGAAGGCCCAGCTCCCGAGTTGGAAGCAGGCGTAGAGCGCGAGCGCCAGCACCATGGCGCGCGGCAGCCAGCGGGGCATACGGGCGGGCCCGAGAGATCCGGCCACTCCGCCGGGAGGAGGCGTGTCGGGCGGAGTCACTCCATGCGCGGGCTCCTCGGGCGCGGCACCGGGCCGCCCTCCCTGGCGGGGCACGCCCGGATCAGCGCTGTCCTGGTCGGCTCGGTCGCGGTCGCTCTGGTCACTCTTGTCGGTCTTCGGGGCCACGGGGTCAGTCTTGCCTACGCCGAGGGGTCGCCGTTGAGCCACCCTGTGATCCCCCGGGCGCGTCACCGTATTTGTCACCCTTCGCCACCAGAGTGATACCGAGCGGACAGGTCTGCTTCGTCCTCCCGTCACGAACCCCGGACGGAGGGTGCAGAGACACGGCTACGGAGACGGGCCGGCCCGGCGGATACGGCCGGGCGCACGGAACGCGTCGCGGGACGCGTCACCTAAGACGCGCGTACACCGTGGGCCCGGCGGACGCGGCGCATGAGCCCCACTACGGGAAGCGGTGTCCGTGGTGACGCGTCAGCGCTTGTCGGTGGGCACGTCCACGGCGGCGCAGACCGCGCGCCAGATGTCCTTCGCCTCCCAGCCCGCGTCCAGGGCCTGGTGCACCGTCCGGCCCCCGAGTTCGGTCATCACGTGATCACGGGCGAAGGAGTCGGCGTACGACGACCCGAAATGGTCCGCCATACGCTCCCAGAAGGTCGTCAACCGCATGACGCCAGTATCCCGCCTCCGGGGAGGCGGCCCGGTCCGGCCCCCGGTGCGCCGGGGAACGCGGTACCTGGGCCCGGATTCCTCCGCGCGTCGTGAGGTTCCGTGGTGGCACGCGGGCGCTTCAGCCGACGAGAGCGCGGACCCCGGCCGTGACGGCGACCGCGGCGCCGACGACGACCAGGAAGGGCGCGCGCAGGACCAGGGCGAGCGCCGCGGCGCCCAGGCCCGCCGCCCGCGCGTCGATGGTGAGCGCGTCTCCCGTACCGAAGGTCTGCTGGGCGATGAGCGCGGCCAGCAGGGCGACGGGCAGCAGCGCGGCCATCTTCTGGACGAGGGGACGTTCGAGAGTGCCGGCCGGTACCAGCAGCCCGGCCAGTTTCAGGAGGTAGCAGCCGACGGCGGTCACCGCGATGGCGATCCAGACGCTCATCGTGTCTCCTCCTCGTCCCCGCGGCCGGTGGCCTGCTTCTCCGTACGGTCCGGGGTCTCCGGGCCGCCGTCTTGGGCGGCGCGTTCCGCCCGCCGCGTACCGAGGCCGCGTCCCGTCAGCCAGAGGACCGCGGGGGCGGCGAGCGCGGCGACCAGCACGGGCACCCCCGCCGGGAGGACCGGCAGCAGCCCGAGCCCGAGGACGACCGCGAGCCCGGCGACAAGACGCTCGGTGGTGGTGCGCAGCATGGGCGCGAGCAGGGCGAGGAAGACGGCGGGGCTCGCCGCGTCCAGTCCCCAGGCGTCGGTGTCCCCGATGGCCTCGGCACCGAGCGCGCCGAGGAAGGTGGTGAGGTTCCAGAGCACGTACAGCGTCAGCCCGGTCAGCGTGAAGCCGATCCGTACCGCCCGTCGCGTCGGCTGGGCCAGCGCGACGGCCGTGGTCTCGTCGATCACCCAGTGCGCGGCGAGGGGGCGCAGTGCCCGGGGCAGGGCCAGGAGCTGGGAGAGCCGCAGCCCGTAGAAGGCGTTGCGCACCCCGAGGAAGAAGGCCCCGGCCGCGGCGGTGAACGGGTTACCGCCCGCCGCGAGCGCGCCGACCAGCGCGAACTGCGAGGCTCCCGTGAACACCAGCAGGCTCAGCGCGCAGGTCTGGAGCAGGCTGAGCCCCGATCCGGCAGAGGTGACGCCGAAGGCGAACCCGGAGAGGCCGACCGCGATACCGACGCCCAGGGCGTCGCGCACGACGGCCGCGTCGGGCTTGGTGACGGTATCGGGCTTGGTGGCGGTGTCAGGTCCCGAAGGGGGGCCGGTCGTGTCCGGGGATATCGGTGGGTGAGCTGTCTGTTCTGGCACAAGGTGACGTTATGAGGGGCGCGATACGGCCGTCTTGTACGTTCTTGCGCGGCGCGTGCGGCGCGCGGGAGGCGCGCTCCTTGCGATACGCGCCCGGTGGCACCCCGACGATCCGGGTGAAGTGACGATTGAGATGCGGCTGGTCGGTGAAACCGACGGCGAGCGCCGCGTCGGCGGGGGTGCTCCCCGCCTCCAGGAGTCTGCGTGCGTGGCGCACCCGTGCGTTGGTGAGCCAGGTGTGGGGCGGCATGCCATAGGCGGCCTTGAAGGCCCGCAGCAGGGCGAAGGGGCTGGTGTCCAGTTCCCGCGCCAGCGCCTCCAGGGACGGCGGGTCGGCCATGCGCTCCGCCAGCAGGGCCTGGGCCCGGGCCGCCGTACGGGCCCCGGAGTCCCCGGGTGACCGGGACGCCAGCCTGCCCCCGTACTGCTCCAGGAGCCGGGCGACGGTGACCCGCAGCAGAGTGTCGGCGGCGAGGGCGTTGCCCGCCTCGGCCGCCTGGTGGACGCCCCGGATCAGCTCGGCGGCGCGAGGGTCCGCCACGATGGTCACCCCGAACCCGGGCGTGCCGCGCACTCCGCTCACCTCGTCGGCTATGGCCGAGACCAGGTCGACGGACGGATAGAGGGTGGAGTACGTCCAGCCCTCCGGTACCCCCGCGTGTGCCGCGTGCGGCACCTCCGGGTTGATCATGACCACGGTTCCGGGGCCCGCGCTGATCACCCCGTCCGGCATGACCACCTCCTCGACCCCGCCGCTGACCGCCCCGAGGGTGAACCCCTCGTGGCTGTGCTGCCGGAAGGTGTGCCGGACATAGCGGGCGCGCAGCAGATCGAGCCCCGGCAGTCCCTCGTACTGCCAGTGCCGGGCCCATTCACTCCGCTGTGGCCTCCCCATGTGGCCATTGTCCTCCATTCCGGACGCACACCGCCGCTGACCTGCGCGTCCTTCATGGAGACGGGGGCGGGGACGGTGTGCGTCCGCGTGGTGACGAACCGCGTGGGAGGGAGGGCGCACCGGGCGCCGTCGGCGGCGGGAACACACGCCGCACCGGGCGCCGTCGGCCACGGGAGCATGAACCGGTCCGGACCCGTCGGCCGCGGGAACACGAGCCGGTCCGGCGCTCCGCCCGCCCCCGCCGCGACGGCCTCCGCCACGGCCACGACGACGGGCCCACTGCCCCAGCCGGGAGAGCAGCGGGTCAGCGGCAAGATCATCACATCGCGGCGGCGGCCGACGCGAGGCCGCCCACCGAACGCCGCCCGAGGCCGACTGTCAGTGGGCGGGTGCAGGATGGGGAACATGGCCACGACCGCACTGGATTCCTTCTCTCCCGCAACCCGGAGCTGGTTCACGGGAGCCTTCAGCGCGCCCACCGCCGCGCAGGAAGGGGCCTGGCGGGCCATCGCCGAAGGCTCGGACGTGCTCGTCGTCGCGCCGACGGGTTCCGGGAAGACCCTGGCCGCCTTCCTCGCCTCACTGGACCAGCTGGCCTCCACCCCGCCGCCCGCCGACGCCAAGGCCCGCTGCCGGGTCCTCTATGTCTCCCCGCTCAAGGCTCTCGCGGTGGACGTGCAGCGCAATCTGCGCAGTCCGCTGACCGGGATCCGGCAGGAGTCGGTACGGCTGGGGCTGCCGGAGCCCGAGATCAGGGTCGGGATCCGCTCGGGTGACACCCCCGCCGCCGAGCGCCGCTCCCTGGCCACCAGACCGCCCGACATCCTGATCACCACGCCCGAGTCGCTCTTCCTGATGCTCACCTCCTCGGCCCGGGAGGCGCTCGCCGGGGTCGAGACGGTGATCCTCGACGAGGTCCACGCCGTGGCGGGCACCAAGCGGGGTGCTCATCTGGCGCTGTCGCTGGAGCGGCTGGACGTGCTGTTGCCGCGCCCGGCCCGTCGTATCGGTCTGTCGGCCACGGTCCGTCCGGTCGGTGAGGTGGCCCGCTATCTCTCCCCCGGCCGCAGGGCGGAGATCGTTCAGCCGCCGTCGGGCAAGGAGTTCGACCTCTCGGTGGTCGTCCCGGTCGAGGACCTGGGCGAGCTGGGGGGCTCACCCGCCGCGGACGCCACCGGGGCCGCCGGGGCCGCGCTCTCCGCGTCCGGCACGGGCGACCGGCCGTCGATCTGGCCGCATGTGGAGGAGCGGATCGCCGATCTGGTCCAGGCCCACCGGTCCACGATCGTCTTCGCCAACTCCCGGCGGCTGGCCGAGCGCCTGTGCAACCGGCTCAACGAGATCGCGTATGAGCGGGCGACCGGCCAACCGCTGCCCGAGCGGGCCTCACCGGCGGAGATCATGGCCCAGTCGGGTGCCGCGCAGGGCGCGCCCGCGCTGCTCGCCCGCGCCCACCACGGCTCGGTCTCCAAGGAGCAGCGGGCCCTGGTGGAGGAGGACCTCAAGGCGGGCCGGCTGCCCGCCGTCGTGGCCACCTCCAGTCTGGAACTGGGCATCGACATGGGTGCGGTGGACCTGGTGGTGCAGGTCGAGTCCCCGCCGTCGGTCGCCTCCGGTCTCCAGCGGGTGGGCCGCGCGGGCCACCAGGTGGGCGCGGTCTCCACCGGGGTGGTCTTCCCGAAGTACCGGGGCGACCTGGTCCAGGCCGCGGTGGTCACCGAGCGGATGCGGACCGGTGCCATCGAGGCGCTGCGCGTCCCGGCGAACCCGCTGGACGTGCTGGCCCAGCAGATCGTGGCGATGGCGGCGATGGACATCTGGCAGGTCGACGACCTGCTGGCGCTGGTCCGCCGGGCCGCGCCCTTCTCCTCGCTGCCGGAGTCGGCGTTCACCGCGGTCCTGGACATGCTGGCCGGGCGCTATCCCTCGGACGCCTTCGCCGAACTGCGCCCCCGGGTGGTCTGGGACCGGGTCGGGGGCACGGTCACGGGCCGTCCCGGTGCCCAGCGGCTGGCCGTCACCTCGGGAGGCACCATCCCGGACCGCGGGCTGTTCGGGGTCTTCCTCGCGGGCGCCGACCCCAAGAAGGGCGGCGGCCGGGTCGGCGAGCTGGACGAGGAGATGGTCTACGAGTCACGGGTGGGCGATGTCTTCACCCTGGGCACCACGTCCTGGCGGATCGAGGACATCACCCGGGACCGGGTGCTGGTCTCGCCCGCTCCCGGGGTCCCGGGACGGCTGCCGTTCTGGAAGGGGGACCAGCTCGGCCGTCCGCTGGAGCTGGGCCGGGCGGTGGGGGCCTTTCTGCGGGAGATCGGCGGACTGACCGCCGAGGACGCCCGGCTGCGGCTGCTGTCGGCGGGGCTCGACACCTGGGCCGCGGAGAACGTCCTGGCCTATCTCGACGAACAGCGCCGGGCCTGCGGCCATGTCCCCGATGACCGGACCGTCCTCGTGGAGCGGTTCCGCGACGAGCTGGGTGACTGGCGGGTGGTGATCCACTCTCCGTTCGGAGCACAGGTGCACGCCCCGTGGGCGCTGGCGCTGAGCGCCCGCCTCAGTGAGCGGTACGGCATGGACGCCCAGGTGATGCACGCGGACGACGGCATCGTGCTGCGGCTGCCGGACGCCGATCTGATGGGCCTGGACCTCCTCGACCAGGACCCGGCCCACCAGGACACCGCCTTCGACAGCGAACAGGCCCCGGTCGGCGCGGCCGACGCCGTCTTCGAGAAGGAGGAGGTCGGCCGGATCGTCACGGACCAGGTCGGCGGCTCCGCCCTCTTCGCCTCCCGGTTCCGTGAGTGCGCCGCCCGCGCGCTGCTGCTGCCCCGGCGCAGTCCCGGGCGCCGCACCCCGCTGTGGCAGCAGCGCCAACGCGCGGCACAGCTGCTCCAGGTGGCGAGTGAGTTCGGCTCCTTCCCGATCGTCCTGGAGGCGGTCCGCGAGTGCCTCCAGGACGTCTTCGACGTCCCCGGGCTCACGGAGCTGATGGGTGACATCGCCTCCCGCCGGGTGCGGCTGGTGGAGGTGACCACCGCCGAGCCGTCACCGTTCGCCCGTTCCCTCCTCTTCGGCTATGTCGCCCAGTTCCTCTACGAGGGGGACTCACCGCTCGCGGAGCGCCGGGCCGCCGCGCTCTCCCTGGACTCCCGGCTGCTGGCCGAGCTCCTCGGCCAGGCGGAGCTGCGCGAACTGCTGGATCCCGAGGTCCTGACCGAACTGGAGCGGGAACTCCAGTGGCTAACCGAGGACCGCCGTGTCAAGGACGCGGAGGGCGTCGCGGACCTGCTGCGGGTCCTCGGCCCGGTGACCGAGGCCGAGCTGGCCGAGCGCGGCGCCCGTCGCGACTGGGCCGAGGAACTGGTGGCGGCGCGCCGGGCCATCCGGGTGCGCGTCGCGGGAGCCGGGTACTGGGCCGCCATCGAGGACGCGGGCAGGCTGCGCGACGCCCTGGGCACCGCCCTTCCGGTGGGGGTCCCGGAGGTCTTCACCGAGCCGGTCAAGGATCCGCTGGGGGATCTGCTGGCCCGGTTCGCACGCACCCACGGCCCCTTCACCAGCGCGGTGGCCGCGGCCAGGTTCGGACTCGGTGCGGCCGTGACCGACGGGGCGCTGCACCGGCTGGCGGCGAGCGGCCGGGTGGTGCAGGGCGAGTTCCATCCCTCCGGCATCGGCCAGGAGTGGTGTGACGCGACGGTGCTGCGGCGACTGCGCAGACGTTCGCTGGCCGCGCTGCGCCAGGAGCTGGAGCCGGTACCGCCCGCCGCGCTCGCCACCTTCCTCCCCCAGTGGCAGCATCTCAGCGGCAGCGGTCATGGGCTGAGCGGTATCGACGGGCTGGCCCGGGCGATCGAACAGCTTCAGGGGGCGAGCGTGCCCGCCTCCGCGCTGGAGAAGCTGATCCTGCCGTCCCGGGTGCGGGGCTACACCCCGGCGCTGCTGGACGAGCTGACGACCACGGGCGAGGTGGTCTGGGCGGGGGCGGGCGCGCTCCCCGGCAAGGACGGCTGGGTGTCGCTCTACCTCGCGGACACGGCCCCGCTGTTGCTGCCCCCGCCGAGCCCGCTGGAGCCGACCGCGCTCCAGGATTCCGTGCTCGCCGCCCTGGCCCCCGGGTACGGGCTCTTCTTCCGCCAGATCGCCGACCAGGTCCGGGCGACCACCCATCCGGACGCCAGTGATCCGGAACTGGCCGACGCCATCTGGGAGCTGGCGTGGTCCGGCCGACTCACCAATGACACGCTCTCCCCGCTGCGTTCGCTGCTGGGATCGGGACGTACGGCGGGTTCCACCGCCCATCGGGCCCGGCGCGCCGTCCCCCGGGGGCGGTACGGCGGGCTGACGGCCGCCGCGCGTCCCGCTTCCCGGAGCGGTCCGCCGACCGTGAGCGGCCGCTGGTCACTGCTCCCACCCGGTGAACCCGACCCCACCCACCGGGCGCACGCCGTGGCACGCGCTCTGCTGGACCGGCATGGGGTGGTCACCCGGGGCGCTGTGGCGGCCGAGGGCGTGGCGGGTGGTTTCTCCGCCGTGTACCGGGTGCTCTCGGCCTTCGAGGACAGCGGTCAGGCGCGCCGCGGCTATGTGGTGGAAGGGCTGGGAGCGGCACAGTTCGCGATGGACGGCGCGGTGGACCGGCTGCGGGCGGCGGCCACCGCCACCGAGCGCGCCGAGGACCCCGCGGCACCCCGGGCGACGGTCCTGGCCGCCGCCGATCCGGCCAACGCCTACGGGGTGGCCCTCCCCTGGCCCGAGTCCCCCGAAGGGGCGACCCATAAGCCGGGCCGCAAGGCCGGTTCCCTGGTCGTGCTGGTCGACGGCGAGCTGACGCTGTACATGGAACGCGGTGGGAAGACCGTGCTGGCCTGGCCCGCAGACCCGGACGCCCCGGCCCTGCGCTCGGCCGCCCGGACCCTGGCGGAGGCGGCACGGGCGGGCGTGGTCGGCACGGTCACGGTGGAGCGGGTGAACGGCGCGGCGGCGCTGACCTCCCCGTTCGCCTCCGTGCTGGAGTCGGCGGGCTTCCACGCGACCCCCCGGGGGTTGCGTATACGCCCCTGACCGGCGCCAGGTTCATCGGCCGCCCGCCCCGACCCACCCATCGCCGGCCCGGGGCACCGCTGGCGCACCCGGGCACCGGACCCCTGGCTCCTCGCCAGCGGCCGGCCCGGACGGGCGATCAGCACCGCACAGCACCACCCCGCGAACCGGCCCCACCGGGCCCGCGGCAGCGCGCTCCTCCCCCTGGTCACCGAGATGCCCGCCACCCCCGCCCGCCCTGGGCATCCACACCGAAGCCGCCCCCGCCTGACGGCGACGCTCCACGGGCGACGGAACCACCTGCGTCAGCCGACCCCACCAGGACGTGAGACGGAGACCATGCCACACGACGACCAACGCATCTGGGCTCTGCTGCGGGACCTCGACGATCCCGGTCACCTGGAGGTCCCCCGGGACTACGACCACACCGCGGCCCGAGCCCGGTTCGAGCAGCTCGCGGCGAGGCTGGACCAGCGGTTCCACTGCGTCTGCGGTGTCGATCGAGGGGTCCAGGACGCCAGCTACCACGGGACGATCGTCATCCCCGCCGCCACGACAGCCAGCGGCGACCGCATCACCATCACCGTCAGCAACTTCGGCGACCTCGTCGCCATGACGCTCGGGAACCCCGGCAGCTACGACGAGGAGGAGGAACACCTCCTCTTCGAGAGCACCGACCGTCGCCGCGTCGAGGACGAACTCGAAGCACTCGGCTACACCGCTGTCTCCGAGCACCTGCTCCAGAGACGCTACGACGGCGCCGGCACCCTCGCGGCCTCCTCCCCGGCCAGCTATCCACCCACCTGGTGGAGCCGGTTCTTCGACTACCTGTGACCCGGCCACCTGTGACCCGGCCCGAACCGCTCCGCACGGCGGACGTCCCGGCCGTTCCCCCGCCCGCGCCCTGAGCACCACGGCGGCCGCCTCTCCGGCGCATCATGGGGGGCATGCCCGAAGGAGACACCGTCTGGCAGACCGCGAAGAGGCTCCGTATCGCGCTGGTGGGCCAGGTGCTGACCCGGTTCGATCTGCGTGTGCCCCAGTTCGCCACGGTGGATCTGCGCGGCCGGAGCGTGCTGGAGGTGCTTCCGCGCGGCAAGCATCTGCTGACGCGCTTCGACGGCGGGCTCACCCTCCACTCCCATCTGCGCATGGACGGGGCATGGCGGGTCTTCCCGGCCCAGGAGCGCTGGCGCGGCGGTCCGTCCCACCAGATCCGCGCCATCCTCGGGAACGCGTCCCATACCGCCGTCGGCTACCGCCTCCCCGTCCTGGAGCTGGTGCGCACCTGCGACGAGGAGACGGCGGTCGGACCCCTCGGGCCGGATCTGCTGGGCCCGGACTGGGACACCGGGGTGGCCCTCACGCGTCTCCTGGCCGACCCGGCGCGCCCGCTCGGCGAGGCCCTGCTCGACCAGCGGAACCTCGCCGGGATCGGCAATGTCTACACGTCGGAGCTGGCGTTCCTGGCCGGGGTGACACCGTGGCTGCCGGTGGGCGAGCTGCCCGATGGTGTCCCCGGGCGGCTGTTGCGCACCGCGCACCGGTTGCTCATGGCGAACAGGGAGACCTTCGACCGCCGGACGACAGGCCCCCGCGCGGGCCCACGGACCCGGCTCTATGTGTACGGGCGGGCGGGGCTGCCCTGTCTGCGCTGTGGAACGCCCCTCCGCAAGGCCGGTGAGGACGACGCCCGGAACGAACGGATCAGCTACTGGTGTCCGGGCTGCCAGTCCGGCCCGATCCCCCGCGAAGGCTGACCACCGTGCGCGGGTCGAAGGCTGAACCACGGTCCACGGGCCACTGGCTGAAAGGCCCGGGGACACCTTCCGCCCCCGCTCCGGCCCCAGGCCGTCAGGACCATGGCGTCCACGACAGCGGACACGACGGCCGGGAGCCACCGCCCTGTCGCGGGGCGTCCCAAGGCCCTGTCACCAGGTGTCCACGGCCCGGCTCCGCGGCGGCACCCGGGTTTCCCGCGATCGGGCCCGCCTCACTCCATCCGGGTGAACGTGATCGTTCCGGGCCGGATCCGCGCCCCGATGACCGAGCGCCCTCTCCACCGAGCGCGGGACGCCGCGAGCGGACAGGGCGGCCAGCCGACACGGCGGCCAGCCCTCCACACGGCCGGACCGCTGAGCCGTCCCGGGAACCGCGCAAGCCCGCGTCAGGCTTCGGACGCGCCCGGCGGCACTGGGTGGATCAACCCCCCGAGCGGGGGCGTCGTGCCGCCCTGAGGAGTCGGCGCGCCCAGCACCAGAGCGCCGGACCCGCTCCCCCGCTCCCCCACGCCCCCGCGCCCGGCCCGCCCCGCCGCCGGGCCCACCGGCCCCCGTACGCCCCCGCTGTCCCATGACCGTCCGCCCGTATCCCCGCCTCCTCCGGGCCCGCGGCGGCACCTTCTGCCCCACAGACACGGCAGCACCCACCGGGCGGTACGGCGCCGACCGTTCCCCCGGACGGCGGCGCGCCCCCGGCGTCCCCGCGCGGAAGGGCGCTATCCGGCGCCGCGCCACGCGCACGGGCCGCGGTGACATGGACGGGGAGCAGGCTCAGCCCCCAGCTGCCCGCCAGGAGCGCCGCTTCCCGCAGCCGTCCGCCTCCGGGGGCGAGGACCAGCCGTAGCGCGCACCACCACCACAGGGCGCCGACGAGGAGTGCCGCGAGGGGCGCCAGCACCGCCGTGGGCTTGGGGGTGGACGCGCGTCGTGCCATGGCTGCCTCCCTCCGGTCGGCCCACGCCAGGGCCTCTCGTGTGGATCTCGCGGGGCTCGCGGCCCGGCGCCGCGTCTCTCCCCCGTACCCCTCGGGCGCGGGAGGTGCCGACGGCACCAGCCCGGCTCGCCGATCACGCCTGATCCACTCGCTGATCGGGCCGGATCCAAACGGAAGACCCTAGCCCCGGCGCGATCACCTCCGGCAGGGCGCACCGGTAGCGATCCGGCGCACGGACACCGCGCCCTCGCGGCCGACGCGCACACCCCCTCCAGGAGGGCGCTCCCGTACCGAGCGGACGCCACGCCTCCACAGCCCCCGCGGGAACCCCCATCCGGTCACCCGGCCGCAGGCCGCGCGCGGGAGAAGCCCGCGCCGCCCTGAACGAGAAGCCGACGCTTCGGAGCGCGTTACGGAACGCCTCCGCTCCCCGCCCGGCCTCCGCCGGACGTCCAGGGCCTCACGACACTCCGCGCCACACCCCACACGCCCGAGAGCCGACGGAGATCCCCGGACAACGCGGGGTCCGGGGATCTCTGACGCGGATCAGGAGCTCTCCGCCTGGAACATCCAGGCGTGCTTCTCCAGGTCCCCGGTGAGCGCGATCAGGATGTCCTGGCTCACCGGATCCGGGTCCGCGGTCACATCGATCCGCTCCCGCATCCGGCGCACGATGGCACCCAGCGCGTCGACCATCACCCGGACCGCGTCACCGTCCTTGACCCAGCCCTCGGGAACCGCGCCGATCGCGCTCTGGGCCGCCACCGTCGCCGCCCGGCCATCCGGGGTCACCCCGATCGCGGAGGAGCGCTCGGCCACGGTGTCCGAGTGGAGCCGCGCGATATCCACGACCTCATCGAGCTGGAGGTGGATCGAACGGAAGCGCGGCCCCACGACGTTCCAGTGAATCTGCTTGGCCACCAAGCCGAGGTCGACCAAGTCCACGAGCGCGCCGCGCAGCGCCTCTCCCACGGTCTTGAGGTCGGCGTCGGACAGCGGGCTCTTGACGACAGTCATGCACGTCCTCCACTCGGTTGTGCGCCCTATCCACCATGACATAGGCACCCGAACCAGACATTCGGACGAGGATCCCTCCCCGCCGCCGTCCGCTCGGTGTCCCGCCCCGCGCGTACCCGGCGCACGTACCCGCACTCCCGCACCCGGCGCACATGACGCCCAGCGCCCCGGCCGAACCGCCCTCACGCCCCCGCAGCGCCCCCGATGACCGGCCCCGCGCCCTCGCCGCCACCCGAACGCCGGGCACCCAGCCCACCCATGCGAAAAGCCCCGGCCCACCACCCCTGCTGGGTGGAGAACCGGGGCCGAAGCCCGTACCGAGCCCCTGTCAACGGTGGCCGCAGACCCCACTCGGTGGGGGCGCCGCACGCGCCGACAGCACGGGGTGACGGTTGATCCGGATCAGGCGGCGACTACGTCGACGGCCTCTGCCGGAGCCTTGATGGTGACCCGCTCCGTCGGCACACCGGTCACCGGCGTCACGGGTACGGAGTTCAGCATGGAACGCACCGGCGCGGGCACCGGCTCACTGGATGCCGCCGACTCGGCCAGTTCGGCCAGTGACAGCTCGTCGCTCACTTCCCTCATCAGCTCGGACATCCGTACGTCAAGCGCGTCGCAGATCGCGGAGAGCAGTTCGGAGGACGCCTCCTTCTGCCCCCGCTCCACCTCGGAGAGATAGCCGAGCGAGACTCGGGCGGACGAGGAGACTTCGCGCAGCGTACGGCCCTGGCGCTGGCGCTGCCGACGCAGCACGTCACCCAGCAGGCGACGGAGCAGAATCATCGGTGGCTCCCTCCTCGGACCGCGTAACCGCATCCTTCACGCCCCACCGTACCGCCTCGCGCCACGGCGGTGCGGGGAGCGATGTCGTGTTCACTCAGGGCTGCAAACATCAATTCCCCCCGTTCTGTTCCGTATCCTGTGCCCGCGCATGATCGTGCTCCTGTGCCCGCGCGTGATCGTGCAGCTCGCCGGAGAGGAGCGCCAGCACGCTCCGTACACTCTCCTTACGGATTTCCGCACGGCCGCCGTTCAATCGCGAAGTGGCGACTTTCCCCATGTCCCCGGGGCCGACGACGGCCACCCAGACCGTGCCGACCGGGTGGTCTCCCGGGCCGGTCTGAGGGTCGGGGCCCGCGACGCCTGTCGTGGCGATGCCCCAGTCCGCGCCGAGCGCGGCGCGCACTCCGGCGGCCATCTGCCGCGCGACCTCGGGATCCACGGCGCCGCGCTCCGCCAGGAGCGTGCCGTCGACGCCCAGCAGGTCCCGCTTGAGCTCGGTGGCGTAGGCGGTGACGGAACCCCGGAAGGCGCGGGAGGCGCCCGGGACCTCGGTCAGCGCGGCGGCGACGAGACCGCCGGTGAGGGACTCGGCGACCGCGACCGTCTCACCCCGCGCCACCAGCGCCGCCAGGACCGCCGCCGCGCTCATCGCGCGCTCCTCGCCGGGCTCCCGCTCTCGCCGCGCTCCTTCGCCAGTCCCCGGCGCCTGAGCATGATCGCCTGTCGTACGTAGTCGAGCCCGGTGACCACCGTCAGAATGACGGCGAGCGCCATCACCCAGAAGCGCAGCGTGGCGAGGGGACCGGTCAGGGCGAGAACGTACATCCCGACCGCTGTTCCCTGCGCCAGGGTCTTCAGCTTGCCGCCCCGGCTGGCCGGGATGACGCCATGGCGGATCACCCAGAACCGCATCAGCGTGATCCCCAGCTCACGGAAGAGGATCACTCCAGTCACCCACCAGGGCAGATCCCCCAGGGCGGAGAGACAGATCAGCCCGGCCGCCATGATCGCCTTGTCGGCGATGGGGTCGGCGATCTTGCCGAAGTCGGTGACCAGGTTGTAGGAGCGGGCGAGATGTCCGTCGAAGATGTCGGTGATCATGGCGACGGCGAACGCCGCCCATGCCCACGCCCGCCAGGCGGGGTCATAGCCGCCGTCCTGGAGCATCAGGACGACGAATCCGGGCACCAGCACCAGCCGCACCATGGTGAGGATGTTGGCGATGTTCCAGAGGCTGGCCTGATTGACGGCCGCAGCGCCCAGCTTGCCGCCGGGAGCGGACCTACCGGTACCGCCCCCCGCGGATGCCGGCACTCCGGTCATCTGCCCGCCTCCTCGCCCGGAACGCGGTGACCCGCCTCCTCGCCGCCGTGTGCCGCGGCGGAGTGCGCGGGGACGTCACCGAGGTACTCGGCCACCAGGTCGACGCCCTCGGCACCGACCGCCTTCGCCACGACCATACGGCCCGGGACCAGCCCCTCGCGCGCGGTGAA
Source organism: Streptomyces sp. NPDC057638 (assembly GCF_042800315.1). Taxonomy (NCBI): domain Bacteria; kingdom Bacillati; phylum Actinomycetota; class Actinomycetes; order Kitasatosporales; family Streptomycetaceae; genus Streptomyces; species Streptomyces sp. NPDC057638. Next base: position 15,288 of record NZ_JBHVHF010000070.1, on the reverse strand, counting down.
GACCACCTGCCCATCGGTCTCGGGCGCCTGGTGCGCGGCCCGCCCGATGGCGCCGTCCTCGCCGTCCACCGACTCGACCAGGACCTCCAGCGCCTCCCCGAGCCGCTCCTCGGCGCGCTGCGCGGTCAGTTCCTCCGCCAGCCGGGAGAGATGCGCCAGCCGCTCGGCGACCGTCTCCTCGTCCAGTTTGTTCTCGTACGTCGCGGCCTCGGTGCCGTCCTCGTCCGAGTAGCCGAACACGCCGATGGCGTCGAGCCGGGCGTGGGTGAGGAAGCGCTCCAGTTCCGCGAAGTCGTCCTCGCTCTCACCGGGGAAGCCGACGATGAAGTTGGAGCGGACACCGGCCTGCGGCGCCTTGCCCCGGATGGTCTCCAGCAGTTCCAGGAACCGCTCGGTGTCGCCGAAGCGCCGCATCGAGCGGAGCACCCCGGGCGCGGAGTGCTGGAAGGAGAGGTCGAAGTAGGGGGCGACCTTCGGGGTCGAGGTGAGGACGTCGATCAGTCCGGGCCGCATCTCGGCGGGCTGGAGGTAACTGACCCGGATCCGCTCGATGCCGTCGACGGCCGCCAGCTCCGGCAGCAGCGTCTCCAGCAGCCGGATGTCGCCGAGGTCCTTGCCGTACGAGGTGTTGTTCTCGGAGACCAGCATGACCTCCTTGACGCCCTGCTCGGCCAGCCAGCGGGTCTCGCCCAGGACGTCGCTGGGGCGCCGCGAGATGAAGGAGCCCCGGAACGAGGGGATCGCGCAGAAGGAGCAGCGCCGGTCACAGCCGGAGGCGAGCTTCACCGAGGCCACCGGGCTGTCGCCGAGCCGTCGGCGGAGCGGGGCGCGCGGCCCGGAGACGGGCGCCACCCCGTCAGGGAGGTCCGCGGGGGCCTCGGCGGGGGCGCCGGCGTCAGCGTCGGCGGGGGTGCCGTGGCCGGGGAGGGCGACGGAGGACCGCTGGGACGCCGACTGGCGCTCCGCCGGGCTCAGCGGCAGCAGCTTGCGCCGGTCCCGCGGGGTGTGCGAGGCGTGGATGCCTCCGCTGAGGATGGTCTGGAGGCGGTCGGAGATATCGGCGTAGTCATCGAAGCCGAGCACGCCGTCGGCCTCGGGGAGGGCGTCCGCCAGCTCCTTGCCGTACCGCTCGGCCATACAGCCGACGGCGACCACGGCCTGCGTTCTCCCCTGGTCCTTGAGGTCGTTTGCCTCCAGAAGGGCGTCGACGGAGTCCTTCTTGGCGGCCTCGACGAAACCACAGGTGTTGACGACGGCGACATCAGCGTCGGAGGCGTCCTCGACGAGCTCCCAGCCGTCCGCTGCCAGGCGGCCTGCGAGCTCCTCCGAGTCCACCTCGTTACGGGCGCAGCCAAGAGTGACAAGGGCGACGGTACGGCGTTCGGGCATGGGCTCAAGACTACTTTGTCCAGACCGAGGCCCCTGCCGCGAGGGCCGAAGGTGGCGTGCACCCGCCATCACCAATGGTCACCGGACCGGGATCACCGGGGGATGCGGGCCGTGCCACGTATGGCCACGGGGCCGGACCGCCCCAGGTCACCTACCCGGAAGAGGGTTCCGGCCGATTCCCGGGATCACGGGCCCGCGGCGCCTGTGGCACGGCGGATCCCCGGCCCTCATGGACCCGGAACCCCGCTCATGATTCGCCCCGCGGTCCGGTGGCGGCCGGCCGCCCGCGGCCCGTCCCCGTACCCGGCGACGCCTTCTCACCAGACCCTGCCGAGCCCGGTCGGACCCGGTCGGGCGCTACCCGGCCTGCGGGTCCCCCTTCGTATACGACAGCCGCTCGACCTGCCCGGTCTCGAACTCGTCCTCGACCTTCTTCCCGTTGACGAACAGCTCGATCGCCCCGGCGTTCCCCAGGACCAGGTCGATCCGCTCGTCGTCCTGGAAGGTCTTGGAGTCGCCCTTGCCCAGGACCCCGTCGAAGAGCCGCTTGCCGTTGTGGTCCTTCGCCGAGATCCAGCTGGTGTCCTCCAGGACCGCGAGCTTGACCGTCACCTTGTCCTTGGGCACGGCCGCGATGGCGCCCTCCGGCGGGTCGGGCTTGGGGTCGGCGGGCTTGCCGGGCTTCTTCGCCGGTCCGCTCGCCGCGCGCTCCGACGCGGCGGGCCCCTCGGCCACCTGTCCCTTGCGCCCGCTCCGCTCGTCCTCGCTGAAGAGCGTGAAGCCGACGAAGCCCACCACGGCGACGATCGCGGCCACCATGGCGGCGGTCCAGTTGGGGCGGCGCGGCTCGGGCCGGATCCGCTCGGCCTCGAAGAGCGGCGCGGCCGGGGTCGGCGCGGGCCGCCCGCCGTGGTCGGCGTCGTACCGCTCGACCAGCGGCTGAGGGTCGATGCCGACGGCTCTCGCGATCATCCGGACATGGCCGCGCGCGTACACATCGCCACCGCTGCGCTCGAAGTCGTCCTGTTCGATGGCGTGGATGATCGGGACGCGCACCCGGGTCGCGGTGCTGACCTCGTCGACGGTCAGAGCGGCGGCGAGACGGGCCTGCTGGAGCGTGCGGCCGATCGAAGGCCGCTGGTCCTCGGTGGTGGGGCGGTCGTCTTCGGGAGAGCTGCCGATGGACACGAGGGTGCCTTTCGAGCGTGTAACCACCTGCTGGAGGTTCAGTTTATGACTGGTACGAAAGGGTGGGGCAAGCGGGCGGACGCGGTTTGTACGCCAACAGAATGGCTGATGAACCGCCCGATGCCGGGAGCATTCCCCGTCTGCCCCTCCAAGTGGACGTACAACTGGGGGAAACGGTTGCTCACACAACCCTTACGGGTGAGGCTCCCCCCGGATCACGGCGAGCACTCCGTCGAGTTCGTCCGGCTTCACCAGGACATCGCGCGCCTTGGAGCCCTCGCTGGGCCCGACGATGTTCCGGGACTCCATCAGGTCCATCAGCCGACCCGCCTTGGCGAAACCGACCCGCAGCTTGCGCTGGAGCATCGAGGTGGACCCGAACTGGGTGGTGACCACCAGTTCGGCCGCCTGGCAGAGCAGATCGAGGTCGTCGCCGATCTCCTCGTCGACGTCCTTCTTCTTCTGCGACCCGACCACCACGTCATCCCGGAAGACGGGCGCCATCTGGTCCTTGCAGTGCCGGACGATCGCCGCCACCTCGTCCTCGGTGACGAAGGCGCCCTGCATCCGGGTCGGCTTGTTGGCGCCCATCGGCAGGAAGAGGCCGTCGCCCTTGCCGATGAGCTTCTCGGCGCCCGGCTGGTCGAGGATGACCCGGCTGTCGGCGAGCGAGGAGGTCGCGAAGGCCAGCCGCGAGGGCACGTTGGCCTTGATCAGACCGGTGACGACATCGACCGACGGCCGCTGGGTCGCCAGCACCAGATGGATCCCGGCGGCCCGCGCCAGCTGGGTGATCCGGACGATGGCGTCCTCGACGTCGCGCGGCGCGACCATCATCAGATCCGCCAGCTCATCCACGATGACCAGCAGATACGGATAGGGCTGGAGCTCGCGCCCGCTCCCGTCGGGCGGGGTGACCTTGCCGTCGCGCACCGCCTGGTTGAAGTCGTCGATATGCCGGTACCCGAAGGCGGCGAGGTCGTCGTACCGCAGGTCCATCTCGCGCACGACCCACTGGAGCGCCTCGGCGGCCCGCTTGGGGTTGGTGATGATCGGGGTGATCAGATGCGGGATGCCCTCGTACGCGGTGAGCTCGACCCGCTTGGGGTCGACCAGCACCATCCGGACGTCGTCGGGGGTCGCTCTTATCATCACCGAGGTGATCAGGCAGTTGATGCAGGAGGACTTGCCGGAGCCGGTGGCTCCGGCCACCAGGATGTGCGGCATCTTGGCGAGGTTGGCCATCACATAGCCGCCCTCGACGTCCTTGCCGAGCGCCACCAGCATCGGGTGGTCGTCCTCCGCCGCGTCCGCCAGCCGCAGCACATCGCCGAGGTTGACCATCTCGCGGTCGGTGTTGGGAATCTCGATGCCGACCGCCGACTTGCCGGGGATCGGCGAGATGATCCGTACGTCGGGGCTGGCCACCGCGTAGGCGATGTTCTTGGTGAGCGCGGTGATGCGCTCGACCTTCACGGCGGGGCCCAGCTCCACCTCGTACCGCGTCACCGTCGGGCCCCGGGTGAAACCGGTGACCGCCGCGTCGACCTTGAACTCCATGAACACATTGGTCAGCGACGCGACGATCGCGTCGTTCGCCGCGCTGCGCGTCTTGCCGGGGCCGCCGCGCTCCAGCAGCTCCAGCGAGGGCAGCGCGTAGGAGATGTCCCCGGCGAGCGTCAGCTGCTCCGCCCGCGCGGGCAACCCCATCGACTCCTCCGGCGCGGGCTTGGTCAGATCCGGTACGGAGCCCTTCCGCTCGCCCGGCACCGCCCCTGTCGGCTTCGCCTCCCGGGCGCCCGGCACCGGTGACAGGGCCCGCTGGCGGTCGGCGGTGACGTCCTTGGTGAGGTCGGCCACCAGCGGGGACGGCGGCAGCCCGTGGTAGACCGCGCCGTCCAGCGCGGCGGCCGCGGCCGCCGCCACGTCCACCGCGTCCAGCGGTCGCTCCCGCGGGGGCTCCACGGAGGCCCGGCGGCTACGGCGCCGCTGGGAGAGCTCGCCCTCCTCGGCCAGCCCGGCATCCCGCTCGCCCGGGAGCGGGGCGCGACGGCTCCGCGCGGGGCGCGGCTGCTCGCGCCCGTCGGCCCGCCCGTCGTCCCGCCCGTTGTCCTCCAAGAGCGGCGGCTCCTGCTGGGGCTGGACCACCCCCAGCCTCACCCCGAGCAGCCGCAGCCGTTCCGGAATCGCGTTCACCGGTGTCGCGGTGACCACGAGCAGCCCGAAGACGGTGAGCAGCACCAGCAGAGGGACGGCGAGCATCTCGCCCATGGTGAAGACCAGCGGCTTGGAGGCACCCCAGCCGATCAGCCCGCCCGCGTCCTGCATCGCCTCGGTGCCGTCCTCCCGGCCCGGCGCGCCACAGGCGATGTGCACCTGCCCGAGCACACCGACCACCAGCGCCGAGAGCCCGATCACGATCCGCCCGTTGGCCTCGGGGCGTTCGGGGAAGCGGATCAGCCGTACCGCGATGGCGCCGAGCAGGATCGGCACCAGCAGATCGAGGCGGCCGAACGCTCCGGTCACCAGGGTCTCGACCAGATCGCCGACGGGCCCACGGAGATTGGACCAGGTCCCGGCGGCGACGATCAGGGAGATTCCGAGGAGCAGCAGCGCCAGTCCGTCCTTGCGGTGCGCCGGATCCAGTCCCCTGGCCCCGCGCCCCACGCCCCGGCCCATCGCGCCCACGCCGTGGGCGAGCCCCAGCGTCAGGGCACGGACCGCGCGGTAGATGCCCCCGGTGGGCGACGGTGCCGGTTTCGGGGCGGGTCTGGCCGGCTTCCTCGCCGGTGCCTTCTTGGAGGGTGTCTTCTTCGCGGGAGCGGGTTTCCTGACCGGTGGCTTCGCGGGTGCGGACTTCCTGGCGGGGGCCGCCTTCTTCGCACCGGCCGCCGCACCGCCCGTACGGCCCGCGCGCGGCTTCGCGGCGCCCGCCGTGTCCTGGGAACCCTTGCCGGACGTACGTGAGGCCATGGGGTGAGGTTACCGGTGTCCACCGGCCTGGACACGTGTGCCCACCCCTTCACCCGTCCGTGTCGTCTGCCGGGGAGCGGATATGACGCCACCTCAGCGGTACGGGTACGGGGACCCCGGTGGGCGGGGCCGGGGCGAAGGGGCCGGGGGCGGTCGGGCGCGCCCCCGGCACTCCGTCAGCTCTGGGACGGCAGGGTGGCGGCGCCACCCCCGGCGCCGGGCTCCAGGGCGTCCAGTGCCCGTCGCAGTCCGGTCAGTTTGCGTTCGAGATGGGCGGCGGTGGCGACCGCCGCCGCGTCCGCCGACTCATCGTCGAGCTGTTTGGAGAGCGCCTCGGCCTGCTCCTCCACCGCCGCGAGCCGGGCCGAGAGCTCGGCGAGCAGTCCCGCGGACTCCTTCCCGCCGACGGTCACCCCGGCCGGGGCGCCACCTTCGAGCTGGAGCCGCAGCAGCGCCGCCTGCTCCCGCAGTTGGCAGTTCTTCATATACAGCTCGACGAAGACGGAGACCTTCGCCCGCAGCACCCAGGGGTCGAACGGCTTGGAGATGTAGTCGACGGCGCCCGCCGCGTACCCGCGGAAGGTGTGGTGCGGGCCGTGGTTGATCGCGGTCAGGAAGATGATCGGGATGTCCCGCGTCCGCTCGCGGCGTTTGATGTGCGCGGCGGTCTCGAAGCCGTCCATGCCGGGCATCTGCACATCCAGCAGGATGACCGCGAAGTCATCCGTCAACAGCGCCTTGAGCGCTTCCTCCCCGGACGATGCCCGCACCAGTGTCTGATCGAGCGCGGAGAGAATGGCCTCCAGCGCCAGCAGATTCTCCGGCCGGTCATCGACCAGGAGGATCTTGGCCTTCTGCACCATGCCCCGTCCTCCTCGCCCCGGCCTGAGGTCTCCCCGGCTCCATGAGCCGGGGGACGCGCCGGGCGCCACCCCAGGGGACGGCTCCCTTGCGCCGCCCGTCCTTGTGCCGGTCATGGTAGCCGCACCCCACCCATCGCCACACCCTGTCACCATGATGTCACTGTGCACATAGCGGAAACGCGGTGGGGGACCAGAAGGTTCCCGGAAAACCACCGTCTCACACGCCTTTGGGCACACTCGGTCAGCAACCGGCAGAGATCCACACCGGCGGGCCGCTACCCTCCGTTCACAGAGAACTACCGGTCGGACTCCCCGGGCGCCCCGGAGTCCGGGGCGCCCGGGGAGCTCACGGCGCGTGCATCCACTGCTCCATCACGGACAGCAGATGGTCGGGATCGACCGGCTTGGTGACATAGTCCGACGCGCCCGACTCGATGGCCTTCTCCCGGTCGCCCTTCATCGCCTTCGCGGTCAGCGCGATGATGGGCAGCCCGGCGAACTGGGGCATCCGGCGGATCGCCGTCGTCGTGGCGTACCCGTCCATCTCGGGCATCATGATGTCCATCAGGACGACCCGTACATCGTCGTGCTGCTCCAGGACCTCGATGCCCTCGCGGCCGTTCTCCGCGTACAGCACGGAGAGTCCGTTCTGCTCCAGCACGCTCGTCAGCGCGAACACATTGCGGATGTCGTCATCGACAATCAGCACCTTCTCGTTGTCGAAGTCGTAGGTGCGGCGCGGCTCCTGCTGCTCCGCCGACGCCTCGGCCGACGGCCGGGCCAGCCCGGTCAGCCCGGTGCCATCAGTGCCGCCGCCGACCGCGGTGTCCGCCACGGCACCGGGCTGAGCCGACGGCCCGGCGGGCGGCAGCGCCGCCCGCTCCTCCGAGCCGCGCAGCGCCTTGCGGCGGCGGAAGAGGGCGGCGGCACCCGAGTGGTGCTCGGAGTGCTCGGACGAGCGCTCCTCACCGATGGCCGCGGGGCCCATGCCCTGCGGCGGCATCTCCAGCGGGTGCAGCGGCAGATAGAGGGTGAAGGTCGAGCCCCGGCCCGGTTCGCTGGCCGCGTGGATCTCCCCGCCGAGCAGCCGGGCGATCTCCCGGCTGATGGACAGTCCCAGCCCCGTACCGCCGTACTTGCGGCTGGTGGTGCCGTCCGCCTGCTTGAACGCCTCGAAGATCACCCGCATCTTGCCCGCGGCGATCCCGATGCCCGTGTCGGTGACGGAGAAGGCGATCAGTTCGGCGCCCGCGTCGCGCAGCGAGCCCGCCTCCAGCAACTGCTCGCGGATCGACTGCGGAACGTCGCTCCCGGCCGGGCGGATGACCAGCTCCACCGCGCCCGAGTCGGTGAACTTCACCGCGTTCGACAGCAGATTGCGCAGCACCTGCAGGAGCCGCTGCTCATCGGTGTGGAGCGTGGCGGGCAGCTCAGGGGAGACGCGTACGGAGAAGTCCAGGCCCTTCTCCGCGGTCAGCGGCCGGAAGGTGGCCTCCACATAGTCCACCAGCTGGACCAGGGCGATCCGGGTCGGGCTGACGTCCATCTTGCCCGCCTCGACCTTCGACAGGTCGAGGATGTCGTTGATCAGCTGGAGCAGATCGGAGCCCGCGCCGTGGATCGTCTCGGCGAACTCGACCTGCTTCGGGGAGAGATTGCCCTCCGCGTTGTCCGCCAGCAGCTTCGCCAGGATCAGCAGCGAGTTCAGCGGGGTGCGCAGCTCGTGCGACATGTTCGCCAGGAACTCGCTCTTGTAGCGCATGGACACGGCGAGCTGCTCGGCCCGCTCCTCCAGCACCTGGCGGGCCTCCTCGATCTCGGTGTTCTTCACCTCGATGTCCCGGTTCTGCTGGGCCAGCAGCTCGGCCTTCTCCTCCAGTTCGGCGTTGGACGCCTGGAGCGCCTTCTGCCGGTTCTCCAGCTCGGCCGAGCGCTCCCGCAACTGCTCGGTCAGCTCCTGCGACTGCTTGAGCAGCACCTCGGTCTTGGTGTTGACGCTGATGGTGTTGACGCTGGTCGCGATCATCTCGGCGATCTGGTTGAGGAAGTCGCGCTGGATCTGGGTGAAGGGCTGGAACGAGGCCAGCTCGATCACCCCGAGCACCTGACCCTCGAAGAGCACCGGCAGCACGATCACATGGGCGGGCGACGCCTCACCGAGCCCCGAGGAGATCTTCAGATAGCCCGGCGGGACATTGACCTGGATGGTCCGCTTCTCCTCCGCCGCCGTGCCGATCAGGGTCTCCCCGGGCCGGAAGGAGGTCGGCATCAGCCCGGCCGAGTAGCCGTAGCTGGCGCGCATCACCAGTTCGTACGAACCGTCCTGGCCCCGGCCGACGAGATCCTGGCCGCCGGACTGCATCGCCAGGAAGAACGCGCCGTGCTGGGCCGAGACCACCGGGGTCAGCTCGCTCATGATCAGCGAGGCCACGTCGACGAGGTCGCGGCGGCCCTGCATCAGCCCGGAGATCCGGGCGAGGTTGCCCTTGAGCCAGTCCTGCTCCTCGTTGGCGAGGGTGGTGTCCCGCAGGTTGGTGATCATCGTGTTGATGTTGTCCTGGAGGACCTGGATCTCCCCGGCCGCGTCCACCCCGTCGATCTTGAGATTGAGGTCGCCCCGGGTCACGGCCGTGGCGACGGCGGCGATGGCGCGCACCTGACGGGTCAGGTTCCCGGCCATCTCGTTCACCGACTCGGTCAGGTCGCGCCAGGTGCCGTCGACGTCACGGACCCGGGCCTGACCGCCGAGCTGGCCGTCGGTGCCCACCTCGCGGGCGACCCGGGTGACCTCCCCGGCGAACGACGACAGCTGGTCGACCATCGTGTTGATGGTCGTCTTCAGCTCCAGGATCTCGCCCCGGGCGTCGATGTCGATCTTCCGGGTGAGATCGCCCTTGGCGATGGCGGTGGTGACGGTGGCGATCTGCCGCACCTGTCCGGTGAGGTTGGACGCCATCGAGTTCACGGACTCGGTGAGGTCCTTCCAGGTGCCCGAGACGCCCGGAACATGCGCCTGACCGCCCAGCCGGCCGTCCGTGCCCACCTCGCGCGCGACGCGCGTCACCTCGTCGGCGAAGGACGACAGCGTCGTCACCATCGTGTTGACGGTCTCGGCCAGCTCGGCGACCTCACCGCGCGCCTCGACCGTGACCTTCTTGGTCAGGTCGCCGTTGGCGACCGCCGACGAGACCCGGGCGATGTTACGGACCTGGCTGGTCAGGTTGTTGGCCATCAGGTTGACGTTGTCGCTGAGGTCCTTCCAGATGCCGGTGACACCGCGCACCCGGGCCTGACCGCCGAGCACACCCTCCGTACCGACCTCACGGGCGACGCGCGTCACCTCGTCGGCGAAGTCGGAGAGCTGGTCGACCATCGTGTTCACGGTCGTCACCAGTTCGAGGATCTCGCCCTTGGCGTCGACGGTGATCTTCTTGGAGAGATCGCCCTTGGCGACCGCCGTGGTGACCTCGGCGATGGAACGGACCTGGCTGGTCAGGTTGTTCGCCATGAAGTTGACGGACTGGGTGAGGTCCTTCCAGGTGCCGGAGACACCGTCCACCCGCGCCTGACCGCCGAGCCGGCCCTCGGTGCCCACCTCACGGGCGACCCGGGTGACCTGCTCCGCGAAGGACGACAGCTGGTCGACCATCGTGTTGAGCGTGTTCTTCAGCTCCAGGATCTCGCCGCGCGCGTCGACGTCGATCTTCTGCGACAGATCGCCCCGGGCGACGGCGGTGGCGACCTGCGCGATATTGCGGACCTGGGCGGTGAGGTTGCCCGCCATACCGTTCACGGAGTCCGTCAGATCGCGCCACACACCCGCCACGCCGGGCACCTGCGCCTGACCGCCGAGCCGGCCGTCGGTGCCCACCTCACGGGCGACGCGCGTCACCTGGTCGGCGAAGGACGACAGTTGGTCGACCATCGTGTTGATGGTGTTCTTGAGCTCCAGGATCTCGCCGCGCGCGTCGACGTCGATCTTCTGCGACAGGTCTCCGCGCGCCACGGCCGTGGTGACCTGGGCGATCTGGCGGACCTGGCTGGTGAGGTTGCCCGCCATGAAGTTCACCGAGTCGGTGAGGTCCTTCCAGGTGCCCGCGGCACCGGGGACATGCGCCTGACCCCCCAGCCGGCCCTCGGAACCCACGTCCCGCGCCATCCGGGTGACCTGGTCGGCGAAGGAGGAGAGCTGCGCCACCATCGTGTTGACGGTGTTCTTCAGCTCCAGCATCTCGCCCGCCACATCGACGGTCACCTTCTGCGACAGATCACCGTTCGCGACCGCCGTCGTCACCTGCGCGATATCCCGCACCTGACCCGTCAGATTACGGAACGCCGTATTCACCGAGTCCGTGAGGTCCTTCCAGGTCCCCGCGGCACCGGGGACATGCGCCTGACCCCCCAGCCGGCCCTCGATGCCGACCTCGCGCGCGACGCGCGTCACCTCGGAACCGAACGAACCGAGCTGGTCCACCATCGTGTTGACGGTGTTCTTCAGCTCCAGCATCTCGCCCGCCACATCGACGGTCACCTTCTGCGACAGATCACCGTTCGCGACCGCCGTCGT
>NZ_JBHVHF010000070.1:0-4211 GCF_042800315.1 Streptomyces sp. NPDC057638 | reverse complement strand
CGTCACCTGCGCGATATCCCGCACCTGACCCGTCAGATTACGGAACGCCGTATTCACCGAGTCGGTCAGGTCCTTCCAGGTCCCCGCCGCGCCCGGGACGCGGGCCTGACCGCCGAGCAGCCCCTCGGCCCCGACCTCGCTGGCCACCCGGGTGACCTCGTCCGCGAAGGTCCGCAGGGTCTCGGTCATCTGGTTGATCGTCTCGGCGAGCTGGGCGACCTCGCCGCGCGCGGAGACGGTGACCTTCTGCGACAGGTCACCGTTGGCGACCGCCGTGGTGACCTCGGCGATCCCGCGCACCTGGCTGGTGAGGTTGCCCGCCATGGTGTTCACGGAGTCGGTGAGGTCCTTCCAGACACCCGCGACCCCGGGCACCTCGGCCTGGCCGCCCAGCTCACCCTCCGTACCGACCTCGCGGGCGACACGGGTCACCTCGGAGCCGAGCGACTGGAGCTGGTCCACCATCGTGTTGACGGTGTTCTTCAGCTCCAGCATCTCGCCCGCGACATGGACGGTCACCTTCTGCGACAGATCGCCCTTGGCGACCGCCGTCGTGACCACCGCGATATCCCGGACCTGGGCCGTGAGCTGGTACGCCATGGTGTTCACGGAGTCCGTGAGGTGCTTCCAGGAGCCGGAGGCGCCCCGGACCTGGGCCTGACCGCCGAGCTTGCCCTCGGTGCCGACCTCCACCGCGACGCGCGTCACCTCGTCGGTGAAGGCGGAGAGCTGGTCGACCAGGCCGTTCACGGTCCGCGACACCTTGAGGAACTCACCGCGCAGCGGCCGCACCGCGCCGTCGGCGCCGTGGGAGCGCAGCTCCATCCGCTGGCCGAGATCACCGTCGGCGACCGCCGACAGCACCCGGCCGACCTCGGAGACGGGTCGGCCCAGATCGTCCACGAGCGCGTTCGAGGCATCGATCGCGGCGGCCCAGGCGCCCTCGCAGGCGCCCGTCTCCAGCCGCTCGGCGAGCTTGCCCTCGCGGCCCACCACCCTGCGTACCCGTGCCAGCTCGGCGGTGAGGTGCAGACTGCGGTCGGCGACCTCGTTGTAGACGGCCGCGATCTCGGCCATCACATCGTCGCCGGACACCGTCAGCCGCCTGCGGAAGTTGCCGTCGCGCATCGACACCAGGGCGGCCAGCAGACGGTTCAGCGCCGCCGTGTCCACCTCAGTTGTCCCATTACTCCGGGATCGTCCGCCTTGAGGGCGCGCGCTCTTTCCACGCGTCGCCACGCCAGACTCCACCGTGTGCCTCCCGCAGGGGTTGACCGTACTGCCTGAGCTCCATCAGGAAGCCTGCCCAGTGTTTCACCCAAGCGGAACTAGGCCATAACAGTTCGGCGGCTCCGCACGGGCGTCTCCGCCCCGGAGGGCGGAAAGAGCGGTGACCGGCATCCGCTCGGACAGCGAAGGTAAGTAACCTGGCATCCGGCTGTCCAACCGTCCCGGTCCGCCCGGCCGGGTCGAAACGGGCGAGTGAACACCACCGGGCACCGGGAGGGACAGGCCGATCATGGCAGAGCCGGGCGTCGAAACGCGTACGAGGAGTTCTGTGATCACCGCGCGGGCGTCCGCCAGCTTCGATCCGCTCGGACGGTCCGTCGCGACCGCCCGCGCCTTCGTCCGCGACACCCTCCAAGGGTGGGGCTACAGCGATGTCGTCGATGACGCCGTGGTCCTCACCAGCGAACTCGTCACCAACGCCGTCATCCACGCGGGCACCGCCGCCGACGTCCTGTGCCTGCGCACCGACGACGGCGTCCGGGTCGAGGTCGCCGACCGCTACCCCGAACGCGAGGTCCCGCTCCAGGGCTCCGGCGGCGCCATCGCCAGCCTCGACAGCGAGAACGGCCGCGGACTGCTGCTCTGCTCCACCCTCGCCTCCCGCTGGGGCGTCGAGTACACCCCCACCCACAAACAGGTCTGGTTCCAGCTCGACCTCCCCCAGCGCCCCGTCGGCACCCGCTCGGCCGGACCCGCCCTGCCCACCGCGCTGCTGCCCGTCGCCGACGAACGCGTACGGGTCGCCGTCGCCCAGGTCGACCGCGCCGGAGCCATCGCCGTCTGGAACAAGGACGCGGAGGACCTCTTCGGCTACCCCGCCGAACAGGTCCTCGGCAAACCCCTCGCCGACCTCGCGGCCTGGCCCCACACTCCGGGCATCGGCACCGGCGTCGCCGAGGCCCTCCAGCTCTCCCGCTGGGAGGGCAGCTACGGCATCCGGGGCTGCGACGGCCGCGTCATCCCCGTGTACGCCTCCCATCTGCGGGTCCGCGACACCCACGGCGAACCGTCCACCGTCTGTCTGCTGGTACGGGACGACGAACGCGCCATCCTCCAGACCCCGCAGCGCGGACCCGTCGGCGACGGCGGCGCCGAGAGCGCCGCCACCGACCCCTTCGAGGTCTTCATCGGCTCCCCCGCCCCCGAGGACCTCGACGGGCTCCTCCAGCGCACGGTCGAACGCGCCCGCGACATGCTCGACGGCGACTCCGCCTTCCTGCTGCTCGCCACCGACGACGAGACCGAACTGGAGGTACGCGCCACCACCGGACTGCCCTCCGCGCGCCAGCGCTTCGCCCGCGTCCCCGTCGAGGCGGGCACCGGACGGTACGGCTCCGCGCGGATGCCCGCCGTCCATGACGACCTCGCCGCCGTGCCCGGCGCCGTACCGCTCCTCAACTCCACCGGGATGCGCTCCGTCGTCACCGTCCCGCTCAAGGTCGAGGGACGGCTCACCGGCTCCCTCGGTGTCGCCGCCGAGGCCCCGGGCCGCTACTCCAACGAGGAGGCCCTGCGCCTCCAGTTCGCCGCCGACCGGATCGCGCTGGCCGTCGAGTCCGCCCGCCTCGGCGAACTGGAACGGCTGCGGCGCGGCTCCCTCTCCTTCCTCGTCGAGGCGTCCGACCTGCTCGCCGGGACCCTCGACCGGGACCAGACACTCGCCCTCATGGCCCAGATGACCGTGCCCACCCTGGCGACCTGGTGCGCGGTCTACACCATTGCCGACCCGGCCTCCGACCCTCAGCTCAGCTATGTCCTGCACGAGGACGAGGACCGCATCGACGGCCTGAAGGCCCTGCTCTCCAAGATCGCGCCACCCGACCCGCTCCCGACCCCCGGCGCCCGCGTCTGGCCCGCGCCCGGGAAGGCGGCCCAGCGCGCCGCCGTCCTCACCTCCCAGCGTGAGGGACTCGGCCCCGCCCCGTCCGTCTCCTCCGGTCTCGACACCACCCTGGCCACCGCGGCCGCCGTCGGCGGCGAGACCGTCGTCCTGCCGCTGTTCGCCCGCAACCGCGTGATCGGCATGCTCACCCTCGGCAAGCCCGCCGACGACCACTTCCGCCAGGAGATCCTCGAACTCGCCGAGGACCTCTCGCGCCGGGCCGCCCTCGCGCTGGACAACGCCCGGCTCTACTCCGAGCGCGTCGCCATCAGCCACTCCCTCCAGCGCAGCCTGCTGCCGCCCGAGCCGCCGGACGTCCCCGGCGTGGAGGTCGAGGTCATCTACCGCGCGGCGGGCGAGGGCAACGAGGTCGGCGGCGACTTCTACGACGTCTTCCCGATCCGCGACGGCGCCTACGGCTTCGCCATCGGCGATGTCTGCGGCACCGGCCCCGAGGCGGCCGCCGTCACCGGACTGGCCCGCCACGCGCTGCGCCTGCTCGCCCGCGAGGGCTTCGGCGGCCCCGCCGTCCTGGAGCGCCTCAACGCCGCCATCCTCGACGAGGGCGCCCGCAGCCGCTTCCTGACCCTTCTCTACGGGGAGCTGCACCCCCAGGAGGACGGCAGCGCCCTGATGAAACTGGTCTGCGCCGGGCACCCGCTGCCGCTCCGCCTCCGCCAGGACGGCACCGTCGAACCCGCCGCCGAACCCCAGCCCCTCCTCGGCGTCATGGAAGACCTGGAACTGTACGAGGAGGTCATCACCCTCGACCCGGGCGATGTCCTGCTCTGTGTCACGGACGGCGTCACCGAACGCCGCGAGGGTACGCGGATGCTGGGCGACGAGGGCCTGGCGGAGGTCCTCACCGGCTGTACGGGCCTCACCGCGGGCGCCGTGGCCGCCCGGGTCCTGCGTGCCGTCGAGCGCTTCGCGGTGGAACCCGCCTCGGACGACATGGCCATCCTCGCCCTCCGGGTCCCCGAACAGCAGACACCCTGACGCCCCGCACACCCCGAAGGCCGCGCGTCACCCGACGCGC
>NZ_JBHVHF010000069.1:7005-30639 GCF_042800315.1 Streptomyces sp. NPDC057638 | reverse complement strand
CCTCCACAGGAGGCGACCGACCCGCTCGCCATGCCCAGCAGCACACGGGCCGTGGATCGACGGCCCGTCAGGAACGCCGTCCACCGTACGGGCGGCCCAGCGAAAGCGAACCCACACAGATGAAACGGTTCCCGTCGGCCGTGGCCCGGGGTGGCCCACGGTCGCGGCGGCGACTGGCCGCCCTCGTCGGCTACTCCCTGATCCCGGGACTGCTGACCCCCGTCGTCTTCGCCGCACCGATCGCCATGGCCGACGGCGCGGGGCCCCTGGGGCGGCCGAAGGTTGCGGCCCCGGAGTCCATCGACGTCAAGCCCTTCCAGGAGCATGCCGACAAGGCCCACGCCAAGGTCTTCCGCGAGAGTGCCGAGGCCAAGCGGAAGGAGATGGCCCGCGCCTGGGAGCACCAGGCCCGCACGGTCACCTGGCCCACGGCCGGAACCGCGACCGTCTCCCTCCCCGCCACCGGCTCCGCGAAGACGGCGCCCGGTTCCCTTCCGCTCACGCTCGCGCAGAGCGGGAAGAAGACGGCGGCCCGTTCCCTCACCATCTCCGTCCTCGACCAGAAGAAGGCGGCCCAGCTCGGCGTCAAGGGCGTGGTGCTCACCGCCACCGCGCCCGTCAACGCCCCCGGCACGGCCCGGCTCGCCGTCGACTACCGGGCCTTCGCCGCCGCGTACGGAGGGGACTGGGCCGGGCGGCTCCGCCTCCAGCGGCTGCCCGACTGCGCGCTGACGACTCCCACGGCGGCGGCCTGCCGTACCCGTACGCCGCTGCCCACCAGCACCCACCAGCGCGCGGCCGAGCGGCTGACCGCCGATCTCACCTTCACGGCCAGCGCCTCTCGTACCGCCTCCGCCACCGCGCCCGGCCGCACCATGGTCCTCGCCCTGGCGGCGGGCCCCAGCTCCGGCGGCGGTGACTTCAAGGCCACCGCGCTCTCCGCCAGCTCCACCTGGGAGGCGGGCGGCTCCTCCGGCACCTTCGGCTGGTCGTATCCGCTGGAGGTCCCGGATCCGGCGGCCGGCCCCCAGCCCGATCTCTCCGTCTCGTACGACTCCGGCGCCGTCGACGGCCGTACCGCCAACACCAACAACCAGGGCAGCCTGATCGGCGAGGGCTTCGACATCACCTCGTCGTATATCGAGCGCAAGTACGCCACCTGCGACGACGACGGGCAGACCGACAAGTTCGACCTCTGCTGGAAGTACGAGAACGCCACCCTCGTCCTCAACGGCCGCGCCACCGAACTGGTCAAGGACGACACCGACGGAAAGTGGCGGCTGAAGAACGACGACGCCACCACCGTCACCCTCGCGACCGGCGCCGACAACCGGGACGACAACGGCGAGCACTGGATCGTCACCACCGGGGACGGCACGAAGTACACCTTCGGCAAGAACGTGCTTCCGGGCGCGCCCGCCGGGGACACCACCGACTCGGTGTGGACCGTGCCCGTCTTCGGCGACGACGCCGGGGAGCCGGGGTACGACCAGGGCACCACGTTCTCCGGCCGTGACCTCAAGCAGGCATGGCGCTGGAACCTCGACCTGGTCGAGGACACCCGCGACAACGCGATGACGTACTGGTACACCCCCGAGACCAACTACTACGACACGCTCGGCAACGACAGCAACGGCACCTCCTACCACCGCGGCGGCTACCTCAACGAGATCCGCTACGGCCAGCGCGTCGGCGCCCTCTTCAGCGGCGCCCCCGCCGCCTCCCACAAGGTCGTCTTCTCCTACGCCGAGCGCTGTACGGTCGGTGACTGCGCCTCGCTGACCGAGGCGACCCGCAACAACTGGCCCGATGTGCCCTTCGACGCCGAGTGCAAGTCCGGCCAGAAGTGCACCGGCAACGTCGGCCCCTCCTTCTACACCCGCAAGCGGATGACGGGCGTCGCCACCCAGGCGTGGGACGCGGCGGCCACCCCGGCGACGTACGCCTCCGTCGACTCCTGGGCCTTCACCCAGGTCTACCTCGACCCGGGCGACACCGGGGACAGCACCGACCAGTCGCTCTGGCTCGACCGGATCCAGCACACCGGCAAGCGCGGCACCGACATCACGGCCAACCCGATCGTCTTCGGCCACCAGTCGAAGCCCAACCGGGTCGACGGCAAGATCGACGACATCCTGCCGCTGACCAAGCCCCGGCTGCGCACCATCACCACCGAGACCGGCGGCCAGACCCGGATCGACTACCAGCCCGCCGACTGCTCGGCCACCAAGCCCAAGCCGAAGCTGGACACCAACACCGGCAACTGCTTCCCGGTGTACTGGGCGCCCAACGGCGGCAAGACGCCGATCCTGGACTGGTTCCAGAAGTACCCGGTCGCCTCGGTGATGACCGGTGGCACCAACGGCGGTGTCGAGTGGATCGAGCACAAGTACACCTACCCCAAGGGTGGCGCCTGGCGGTACAACGAGGACCCGCTGACCAAGGAGAAGGAGCGCACCTGGTCGCTCTGGCGCGGCTTCGGCGAGGTCGTCCACACCGTGGGGCAGCCCGGCCGTACCCAGTCCAAGACCGTCACCGTCCATCTGCGCGGGATGCACGGCGACCGCGTGCTCGGCGCCGACGGCAAGCTCGACCCGACCGCCCGCAAGTCGGTCTCGGTCAGTGGCATCAAGGCCGGGGCGATCACCGACAGCGAGCAGTACGCGGGCTTCGTCCGTGAGTCGGTGACGTACAACGGCGCCCAGGAGGTCCGGGGCACCATCAACGACCCCTGGTCGCTGCGTACCGCCGTACAGAAGAAGTCGTACGCGGACACCGAGGCCCACTTCGTCCGTACCGGCGCCAGCCACGCCCGCGTCAACGTCACCAGCTCCGGCACCGCCAGGGACCGGGTGCGCTCCACGGTCACCACGTACGACGAGTACGGGATGCCCAAGACCGTCCTGGACCGGGGCGACAACGACTCACTCGGCGACGAGAGCTGCACCCGCACCTGGTACGCCCGGGGCAACGGCTTCACCAGTCTGGTCTCCCGCACCCGGGTCGTCGGCAACGTCGAACCCCCGGTGGCCGACCCGTGCGCCCTGGCCAACGAGCAGCTCGACCTGCCGCTGGACGCCGGCCGCCCCGGCTCGGTGATCTCCGACACCGCCGTCCGCTACGACTCGACGGCGGACTGGAGCCTCTCCCAGGTGCCGACCAGGGGCGACGCCCGCTGGGCGGGCCGCGCCCAGGGCTACACCGCCGCCTCCGGCGCCCCGGTCTGGCAGACCACGTCCACGACGTCGTACGACGCCCTCGGCCGCCCGCTGACCGTCAAGGACAACCAGAACACGACGACGGCGACGACGGTCTACACCCCGGCGCTGACGGGCCCGCTGACCGAGACCGAGGTCACCAACGCCAAGGGTTATACGTCGACCACGCTCTACGACTTCGCGTCGGGGGTGACGAACCAGGTCACCGACCCCAACCGGAAGGTCACCAGCAGCGAGTACGACAGCCTCGGCCGGGTCCAGAAGGTCTGGCTGCCCGACCGTTCCAAGTCCCTGGGCAAGACTCCCAACCACGTCTTCACCTACTCCGTCTCGAACACGTCGAAACCGTCCTGGGTCGCCTCCGCCTCCCTGAACGGCACCGCCGAGGTGTACAACACCACCTACCAGCTCTACGACTCGCTGCTCCGGTCCCGTCAGACACAGTCACCCACGCCCGTCGGCGGCACGGTGATCGATGAGACGCTCTATGACGAGCGCGGTCTGGCGGTCACCCAGAACTCCGACATCTGGAGTCAGTCGCGTACCCCGGGCAGTGAACTGGTCGCGACCGACGGGGGACAGGCACCACTCCAGGTCGACACCGTGTACGACGGTGCCGAGCGCTCACTGAAAGCCGACACCAAGGTCAAGGGCGTCACCCGATGGAGCGTCGAGACCGGCTATCTCGGTGACACGGTCACCACCACGGCTCCGGCCGGGGGGCAGGCGGTCGCGGTCGTCAGCAACGCGCGCGACCAGCTGACCGAACGCCGGGAGTACGCGGGCCCGAAGCCGACCGGTTCGTCGACCACCACCCGGTACACCTACACCCCGGCGGGGAAGCAGGCGTCGGTCCGTGGCCCGGACGGGGCCACCTGGTCGTATGGCCATGACCTCTTCGGCCGTCAGATCAGTGCCAAGGATCCCGACAAGGGCACTGAGACCACCGCGTACAACGATCTGGACCAGGCCGTCAGCGTGAGCGACGCCCGGGCCACGACCCTGCACACCGAGTACGACGTCCTCGGCCGGAGAACCGGTCTGTGGAGCGGATCCAAGACCAACGCCAACAAGCAGGCGGCGTGGACCTACGACGCCCTCGCCAAGGGACAGTCGGACACCGCCGTCCGCTATGTCGGTGGGGTGACCGGGCAGGCGTACACCCAGAAGGTCACCTCGTACGACTCCCTCTACCAGGCCACCGGCCAGCAGTTGCAGTTGCCCGCCGACGAGCCGCTGGTCGAAGCGGGTGTGCCTCAGACGCTCTCCTTCGGCACTGAGTACAACGTCGACGGCACGATCGATGGGACCAGGCATCCGGCCGTCGCCGGTCTGAAGGCGGAGAACGTCAGGCACAGCTACAACGGGCTCGGCGGGCATATCGCCTCGACGGGAACCACCGGCTATCTCCAGTCAGCCCTCTACTCACCACTCGGCGAGCTGAACGAACTGGTACTCGGGACCTCCGGCACCGGGAAGAAGGCGCGTTTCAGCTATGACTACGAGACCGGTACGGGTCGCCTCAAGCGTTCCTCCGTCCATGACGACCTCCACAGCGGTATGCGGCAGGAACTCCTGTACACCCAGGACCCGGCCGGGAACGTCACGTCGATCTTCGACACGGCGACCGAAGGCGGCACGGTCAAGCCCGACTACCAGTGCTTCGGCTATGACGGCCACCGCCGACTGACCGACCTGTGGACGCCCAAGACGCCCGACTGCTCCACCCCGGTCGCGGACGCGGTGATCGACGGACCTGCCCCCTACCGGACCCGCTACACCTACAACGCCGCGGGTCAGCGGGCCTCCCAGACCAACTACCGGACCACCTCGCCCTCCACCACCACCTACACCTATGGCACCGCCGCCAAGCAGCCCCACACCCTGCTGCGGGCCGATGTCGACAGCACCGGAGCCATCCGGAACTACAGCTATGACGCGGCGGGCAACACCACCGGCCGGCCTGGCCCCCAGGAACAGCAGACCCTGACCTGGAACCCCGAAGGACGGCTCGCCACCCTCAAGGAACCCGCTTCCGGTACCAAGGCCGCCAAGGGCACCAGCTATCTCTACGACGCCTCCGGATCCCTGCTGATCCGGCGCCCCACCACGGCCGACGGTGACACCGTCCTCTATCTGGGCAGCGATGAGGTCCGGCTGACGGTCAAGGGCACCACCAAGACCCTCACCGGCACCCGCTACTACAGCGCGGCGGGCAAGACCGTCGCGGTCCGCACCGCGAAGGCGGGCGCCACCGAGTCGGAGCTGAACTTCCTCGCGGGTGACCACCACGGCACCTCGACCCTGTCCCTGGACGCGACCACCTACGCGGCCATCAAGCGCCACCTGACCCCCTTCGGCGCCCCCCGTGGCACCACCCCGGACAACTGGCCCGACGACAAGGGCTTCCTCGGCAAGACCGCCGACACCACGACCGGCCTGACCCATATCTCGGCCCGCGAGTACGACCCGGCGCTCGGCCAGTTCATCAGCGTTGATCCACTGCTGGAAACCGACCGGCACCAGAGCCTCAACGGCTACGCGTACGGTCACAACAGCCCGGTCACCAATCCCGACCCCAGCGGTATGGGCGTGCCCGAGTGCCACTCGGGCGTCCACGACAAGTGCAACAACGGTGCCTGGACGAAGAACTCGGGGTATCACCCGCATCGGGACCCGCAGGGCTGTGTCAAGAACTGCGGCGTTCCCGGCAGCAAGGCAGTGGACACCTGGGGCTGGTCCAATGAGTCCCACGGCTACGACTACAACGGCGATGGCCTGGTCTCGCTGCTGCCGACAGTGGATGTCTCGGTCAAGTGGAAGAAGCTGCCGGACATCGCGGACGCCTATGCGAAGGCGCTCACGGAGAGAAAACTCTGCCGGAACAAGGACTATCTGAGTTGTTTCGCCGACCGGGCGGACCAGCAGTTCATGCGGAACACAGCACAAAGCGTTCTGCACATTGCGTGCATGGACGCCACAGGCAGCGCTTGCCCAGGCGGCTACAAAATCGGCAAGGCCATCGCCGCAGCCATGGCCGCGGCATTTGACACAGGCGGCGGCCGTGGATTGGTCCAGGGCGTCGGCAGAGGACCGGGCAAGGGCCTGAAAAACGGAGGCTGCACCCAGTGCTTCCTCGCAGGCACTGATGTCCTGATGGCCGATGGCCGCACCAAGGACATCGAGGACGTCAAGCTCGGCGACATGGTCCTGGCAACCGATCCGGAAACGGGCGAGTCAGGCCCGCGTGAGGTAACGCGCCTGATCGTCACGGACGACGACCGGCACTTCAACGAGCTGACGATCGAGACCCGCGATGGTCCGAAGAAGCTCACCGCGACGCATGAGCATCCGTTCTGGTCTCCGTCGGCCGACCGCTGGGTCGAGGCCAAGGAATTGAAGGTCGGGATGACCCTCCTCACGGATGAGGGGGAGACTCTGGAAGTTCAGGGGAACAGGGCCTATGAAGAGTGGGCACGAACGTACAACCTGACGGTAAACAGCCTGCATACGTATTATGTGCTGGCGGGTAGGACTCCGGTCCTGGTGCATAATTCAAATGGCGAATGTGGAACCAGCCTGACGCGAGGTGAAAAGGTCGCTGCCGCCAAGGGCGTCGATCAATTGTCTCCAGGATTGCGGAAAAATCTCACTCGTTTCATGAAGGGGAGTTCAGGAAATGCGGAGATTCCGCAGATAATTCACCTTCCGGGAGGTGGTGCGGAGTTCAGCTTTAAAAGCGCTGGGAAGGTTCCAGGGTCGTACGCAATATACAGGAAACGCGTCAACTCCGAAGGGGTTACGGAGTTGTCTTATAAGACAACGTTCCTGCCGGATGGCAGTATTGCGCATATCAAGTTTAAGTGAGGTCGTGGTATGTGTGCGGATACCGAAGGGGATCTGGAGCTTCTGATTCAGTGGGGCTCTCCACTGGAAGGGTTGATCGCTGCGGCAAATCAGTGCGACCGGTATGACGGGGCGCTTGTAGATTTTGACCGTAGTGACGTGAGCTCGATTTTGCGGCGTTGCATTGCTGGGGAGTTGGATGTTCATCAGCTCCCTCGGTGGGCGCAGGCGGTTCACATGCTGGAAAGTCTGGAGATCGCTGACGGTGAACTCGATCTGCTGACGCAATTCCTCTTCGAGGTGTCCAGTCCCGAACTGTTCGAGCCGGTCACTGTTGAAGTCTGCAGGCGATGGCTCGATCGGATGGGTCCCGCGTAGGGTTATCTGCGTATCGCGATACATGGGGTCCGGCGGGTGGTTTTCCCGTCGGACCCTCGGCGTGTGTGGCGTCAGTTTGGCGGATAACACTCAAGGGCTCCTTGCTGTAGACGGTTCCCTCTTGTGGAGGGAGGGTCCCGCATTCGCCGGTGGGTGGTGCGAGCATGTGGGCGCTTCCTGTCTATCTTCGGCATTCATACCGAACATGCGTGTTGTAGCACATTTGTCAGAGGGTCAGGCTCCTGCAAGCGGCCAGGTCGCCCTTGTCTCACCTTCACCATCCCTCTACATTCCGTTTACCGTTCTTTACTGACTGTTTGCGGCAATGTGCGGGTCCCGAAGGGGCCCGGGGGTGGGGTGAGTCGTGTCCGCATGCCCACGACGGGTGGGCGCCCGGGTGGCGCTGGTCGTGTCCGCGATGGCGGCTGGAGTGTTGTCCGTACCGGCCCATGCGGCCTCCACGCCGGTACCCTCCGCGCCCCGGATCGTCTCGACCGGCGTCTACCAGGAGTGCCTGCCCAACACCTGTCCGGGTCGCGGCGCCCCCGGCGTCAAGGGCTCCTTCCGGATCACCCCCGACCCGGCCGACACGGACGTCACCGGCTACCGCTGGCGGCTCCAGTCCCAGCAGGGTGCGCAGCGGGTCACGGGCGCCGATGTGGTCATCGAGGTCCGTCCCACGGACTCCAGGCTTGAGGTGCTGGAAGTCGAGGCCATCGACGCTCAGGGCGGGATGAGTATTCCCGCCAGGTTCGCGTTCAAGGTGAGCCCACCCGAAGGCCCCCGAGGTCGCTGGCACTTCGATGACTCCACGCCCGGCTCCGGCGTCACCACTGCCGCCGACACGGGCGAGGCCGGCCCCCGCCACCCCCTCACCCTCCACAAGGCGACCGGCGTCGCCGACTGGTCCGCCCTCGGGCGCGGCGGCACCGGCGACCACTCGCTCCGACTCAACGACGATGTGACCGACCCGGCCAAGCGCACCGGATACGCCAGCACCAGCGCGCCCCCGCTCAACACCCGGGACTCCTTCACCGTCTCCGCCTGGGTGCGGCTCAACGACGGTGGCGCGACCCGCGTGGTCGTGGCCGCGCCCGGGACCAAGAAGACGGACGCGTTCAGCCTCGCCTACTCCGGCACCGCCAAGAAGTGGGTCTTCCGTCGTGGAGTCGCCGACTCCGACACCCCCGCCTACATCAGCTCCTTCGCGACCGCCGCCAACCCGCCCCTGCGGGTCTGGACCCATCTCACCGGGGTCTTCGACACCCAGGGCGACACCGACAGCGCCAACGACACCATTCAGCTCCACGTCAACGGCCGCCCCCAGGGCGCACCCGTTGTCCTCGCCACCGCCAACCCGGCGTACACCCCCTGGACCTCCTCCGCCGGGATGACCGTCGGCGCCTCCGCGACCGGTGAGCAAATGGTGGGCCGGATCGACGAACTCGCGCTCTGGCAGCGCCCTCTCATGCCCAGTGAGGTGGCGGTGGAGAGCCGGTACGAGGTGAATGGCGTCCCCGCCGTCGAGCAGGTGGCGTACTGGAACACGTCCTCGGCGGCGAACGGCAGGGTCCCCGAGCTGACCGCCTACGCGCCCGGCGCGCTGGTGCTCTCCCCGACCGGGGCGGTCGCCGACCCGGCGGCGAACGAGGTACGGCTCGACGGCACATCCGGTCATCTCTCGACCACCGGTCCGGTGGTGGACGAGACCGGCGCCTTCACAGTGACCACGGCCGTGAAACTCGATGGCGCGAAGATGCGGCAACTCCCGGTCGGTGGTCGTGCCCAGGTCTTCGGGCAGGCCAGTGCGGTGGGACCGGAGTCGACCTGGGCGATCTGGGTGGAGCGGCTCGCCCCCGAGCCGGATGGCTTCGTGTGGCGCTTCGGCCGGACCGCCACGGACGCCACCGGGAAGGCCGTGGCCACGGGCTTCACGTCGTCCCAGGAGGTCGCCGAGTTCGACACCTGGGTCCAGGTGACCGGCGTCTACGACCCCACCGCGACGACGCAGGCCGGCCAGACGGGAAAGACCGCACTGTTCATCGGGGCGGCACCGCAGGCCGCGGGCAGCACGTCGGCGTTCGACACTCCGCAGCACGGCGCGGGCGCCCTCACCGCGGGACGCGGCAGCGCCAAGGGCGTCACCGGCCACTATCTGCCGGGCTCTATCCGGGAGATACGGGTCTGGACCGGTGCCATGTCCCGCACCCACATCCTCGAAAAGGTCATGACCCCGCCCGTGGTCGAGTAACCCCACACCACCCCACACCCAGCAAGCCCCGGTCGGCGCCTTCGGGGGGAGGCACCGCCCCACCGGACTGAGCGCCCGTCGCGGGACCGTCGTCTCCTTCTCAGGAGCGTCGGTTCCACGACGGGCGCTCAGTCGTTCCGGCGGCCGTTGCGACAGTCGTTCCAGCAGTCGTTCCCGTGTCGCCGGAACCGGTGTTCCGAGTGGGCGCTCACGCCCTCCCCGGGCATCAGGCGGCCTTGATCGCCGAGATGTCGAAGTTCAGCTTCACCTTGTCGCTGACCATCACGCCACCGGTCTCCAGCGCGGCGTTCCACGTCAGGCCCCACTCGGAGCGCAGGATCTCCGCGCCGCCCTCGAAGCCGACCCGCTCGTTGCCGTAGACGTCCTTCGCCGCGCCCTGGAATTCCAGGTCGATGGCGAGCGGGCGCGTCACGTCCTTGATGGTGAGGTCGCCGGTGATGCGGTAGCGGTCGCCGCCGAGCTGCTCGGCGCCGGTGGAGCGGAAGCTCATCAGCGGGAAGCGCTCGGCCTCGAAGAAGTCTCCGCTGCGCAGGTGGTTGTCACGGTCGGCGATGCCGGTGTCGACCGAGGCGATACGGACATCGATGGCGGCGGAGGAGGCGCCCGGGTTGGCACCGTCCAGGGTCAGGTTGCCCTCGTGTTCGGTGAAGGTGCCGCGCACGTTGGTGACCATGGCGTGGCGCACCTGGAAGCCGATGCTGCTGTGGGCCGGGTCGATGGTGTACGCGCCGGTCAGAGCGGCGAGCGCCGGGTCGACGGGGGCGGGGGCGGCGGTGGTGGCCGGGGCGGCGGACTTGCGGTTGAAGAGGCCCATCGTGTGCTCCTTGGGGCGGGGTCCGGAGGGACCCGGAGTGCGGTTGGTTGAATGTTGAACAAGAAAGACCCTAGAGCCATTCCGTTCAAAGTTCAACTGAATCTCCGGCGTGTCCCACGATCGTGTCCAGGCGCTCACACCCCGGGGTCGCGGACCCCGTCCCACCGGGCCGGACGCGCGGCCCATTGAGCCCCCACCCGGCCCGTGCTACACCGGGCCCCACCGGACCACCCCGCCAGGACCGCGCTACCCCGCCAGGACCCTCGCCGCCCCGGAGGCCCCCGTGCCCCTCCCCGCCCCCTGGTCCCGCCGCACCTTCCTCACCGCGACCGCCGCGACAGCCGCAACAGCCGCGACGACCGCAACAGCCGCGACCACCGTGCCCGCCCCCACCACGACCGCCGCCCTCACCCCGACCAAGACCCCCGACCCCTTCACCCCCCTCCGTCTCCGCTGGCTCGACCTCGCCCTCGGCACCGGCTACGACCCGACCGCCGAGCCCTACGCCTCCCGTATCGCCGAGACGGCACGCCTCGCCGCCCGCTACCGCGCCGCCATGGACCCCGGGCCCGCCTCCCTCTGGCCCGGCCTCCCCTATGACCCCCCGGCCGGGATCACCCTCAGCTACCAGCGCCTCTGGACCATGGCCCAGGCGTACCGCCACGCCCCCGACCCCGCCCTCCTCGCCGCCACCCTCCAGGGCCTCGACCACCTCTCCAGTACCGTCTACAACCCCGCCACCACCCGTTACGGCAACTGGTGGGAGTGGCAGATCGGCAGCCCCCGGCTGCTCATGGACACGGTCGCCGCCCTCCACGACCACCTCACCCCGCGACAGCGCGAGGCCGCCTGCGCCGCCGTCGACCACTTCATCCCGGACGCGATGCTGCGCGACTACAGCGGCACCTCCACCGGGGCCAACCGGGTCGACCTCTGCCGCTCGGTCGCCCTGCGCGGCATCCTCGGCGGGGCACCAGCCAAGATCGAACTCGCCCGGGACGCGCTGTCACCCGTGTTCCCGTACGTCACCAAGGGTGACGGCCTCTACGCCGACGGATCGTTCATCCAGCACACCTGGGTCGCCTACTCCGGCACGTACGGCCAGGTGCTGCTCGACGGTCTCGCCCGGCTCTTCGCGCTGCTCATCGGCTCACCCTGGGAGATCACCGACCCCGCCCGTCAGATCATCCTCGACAGCGTCGAGCACGCGTACGCGCCGCTGATCGTGGACGGGCTGATGATGGACAGCGTCAACGGGCGCGCGATCAGCCGGGGACTGCTGACGGAGGACGACCGGGGGATCCTCCGGAGCGACCACTTCCATGGCCACGCCATGATCGCGGCGGTCGCGCTGCTCGTGGAGGGCGCGTCCCCCGCCGAACGGGAACGCTGGCACGCGCGGATCCGGGGGTGGGCCGCCCGGGACGCCACCGTGCCGCTGCTCACCAGCCCCCAGTACACCGTCGCCGACCTCGCCCGGATCCGGGCCATCGCCGCGAGTGCCGGTCCGGTCGCCCCCGAGCCGGTCGGGCACAAGCTCTACGCGGCCATGGACCGGGCCGTCCACCGCCGCCCCCGTTTCACCGCGAACCTCGCGATGGCCTCCGAACGCGTCTCCCACTACGAGTGCGGCAACGGCGAGAACCCCCGGGGCTTCCACACCGGCGCGGGCCTCCTCCTCTGGTGGCCCCACGGCGCCCACGGCGACCAGTACACCGACTGGTTCTGGCCCACCGCCGACCCCTACCGCCTCCCCGGCACCACCGTCTCCACGCTCCGGCTGCCGGACAACGCGGGCGGTGAGTGGGGCACGCCGAAACCTCCCGTCCGCTGGGTCGGCGGTGCCACCGACGGCGTCTACGCGGCCGTCGGCCAGCATCTCGCGGGACTCGGCTCGACGCTCCGCGCCCATCTGTCCTGGTTCTGCGCCGACGACGCGATCTACTGCCTGGGCGCGGGCATCACCTGCGCCGACGGGGTCCCCGTCGAGACCATCGTCGACCACCGCAACCTCGGCCCCGACGGCGACGCCCGGTTCACCTCCGGCCCCGGCTGGGCCCATCTGGAGGGCCACGGCGGCTGGGTCTTTCCCTCCCGTGAGAACGGTACGTACGGTACGAATGTGCCGCGCACCCTGCGCGAGGACCGCACCGGCTCATGGCGTGACATCAACCGGGGCGGCTCCGCCCGGCGGGAGACCCGGCGCTACCAGACGCTCTGGTTCGACCACGGCACCGACCCGGTGGACGCGCGCTACGCCTACGTCCTGATGCCCGGCGCCGGCCGCCGGGAGGTCGCCGCGCGGGCCCGGAATCCGCGCCGCTTCCAGGTGCTCGCCCATGACACGGCCCGGCAGGCGGTCATCGTGCGCCGCGCCGGGCGCGGCCGGGCGTTCCTGCTGGTGGCGGCCAACTTCTGGCGTGCCGCCAGCGTCGGGGCCCTCACCGCGAGCGCCCCCGCCAGCGTCCTCCTCCACCGCACCGCCCGCCGCACCGCCACGCTCACACTCAGTGACCCCGAGCGTTCCGGCGCCCCACGCGAGATCGTCTGGCGCCACCCCGTACGGGCCGTCCTGGACCATGATCCGGGCATCGAGGTGCGCGCCACGGGCAGGGCCGTTCGGCTGAGACTCCAGGGGGGGAATGCGGGGGCGAGTCATCGCTGTGAGCTGCTTCTGGGGTGACCCCCTTGTGGGACATCCACAAAGAACACCTGGTTTGGAGGGGGGGATAGGGGTGTCCTGCCAGGGGCCCTGTCAGAGGCCCACAGGAGAACGCCATGGAGACTGTACGGAGTCAACGGGATGGAATTCGCGCTTCGATCCGTAGGGTCTTGGCATGACCGTTGTGGACGAGACCTCCAGCGAGCCGAGCGACGCCCGAGGGCGGGTCGCCGAGCTCCACGATCTGCGCGAGCGGGCCCGGCGCGGCCCCAGCGACCGCGCCACCGAGGCCCAGCACGCCAAGGGCAAGCTCACCGCGCGCGAGCGGATCGAGCTGCTGGTCGACGAGGGCTCCTTCCACGAGGTCGAGCAGTTCCGGCGACACCGCGCGACGGGCTTCGGCCTGGAGGCGAAGAAGCCGTACACCGACGGTGTGATCACCGGCTGGGGCACGGTCGAGGGGCGGCCGGTCTTCCTCTACGCCCATGATTTCCGGATCTTCGGCGGGGCGCTGGGCGAGGCCCACGCCACCAAGATCCACAAGATCATGGACATGGCGATCTCGGCGGGTGCCCCGCTGGTCTCGCTGAACGACGGCGCGGGCGCCCGGATCCAGGAGGGCGTCAGCGCGCTCGCCGGATACGGCGGCATCTTCCAGCGCAACACCAAGGCGTCCGGGGTCATCCCGCAGATCTCCGTGATGCTCGGTCCGTGCGCCGGGGGAGCGGCCTACAGCCCCGCCCTGACCGACTTCGTCTTCATGGTCCGCGAGACCTCGCAGATGTTCATCACCGGCCCCGATGTGGTCAAGGCCGTCACCGGTGAGGAGATCACCCAGAACGGACTCGGCGGCGCCGACGTCCACGCGGAGACCTCGGGCGTGGCGCACTTCGCCTACGACGACGAGGAGACCTGCATCGCGGAGGTCCGCTACCTGCTGTCGATGCTGCCGCAGAACAACCGGGAGAACCCGCCGTCGGTCGCCTCGGACGACCCGGCCGACCGGCGTTCGGATGTGCTGCTGGACCTGGTCCCGGCCGACGGCAACCGCCCGTACGACATGCACAAGGTCATCGAGGAACTCGTCGACGACGGCGACTACCTGGAGATCCACGAGCGCTGGGCGCGCAACATCGTCTGTGCCCTGGCCCGGTTCGACGGCCAGGTCGTCGGGATCGTCGCCAACCAGCCGCAGACGCTGGCCGGGGTGCTCGACATCGAGGCATCCGAAAAAGCTGCACGCTTCGTGCAGATGTGCGACGCTTTCAATATTCCGATCATCACCCTCCTGGACGTACCCGGCTTCCTTCCGGGCGTCGACCAGGAGCACGGTGGAATCATCCGGCACGGCGCGAAGCTGCTCTACGCGTACTGCAACGCGACGGTGCCGAGGATCTCGCTGATCCTGCGCAAGGCGTACGGCGGGGCGTACATCGTGATGGACTCCCAGTCCATCGGTGCCGACCTCACCTATGCCTGGCCCACCAACGAGATCGCGGTGATGGGCGCCGAGGGTGCCGCCAACGTCATCTTCCGCAAGCAGATCGCCGACGCCGAGGACCCCGAGGCCATGCGGACCCGCATGGTCAAGGAGTACAAGTCCGAGCTGATGCACCCCTACTACGCGGCCGAGCGCGGCCTGGTCGACGACGTCATCGACCCGGCCGAGACCCGCGCGGTGCTGATCGCGTCCCTCACGATGCTCCGCACCAAGCACGCCGACCTGCCCTCCCGTAAGCACGGGAACCCGCCGCAGTGACCCTGCGGAGAATCGGAGAGCGACCCACCATGAGCATGTCCGAGCCGACCGCCGTGTCTCCCGCGCTTCCCGCCTCCCTGCTCCGTGTCGAGAAGGGGTACTGCGAGCCAGAGGAGCTCGCCGCCATAACCGCGGTCCTCATGGCGCGCGCCGCGGCCCAGCCGCAGACCGCCGCCCCGGCGCACACCCGGCCGACCGCCGCCGGATGGCGCCGGCTGGAGCGCCAGCGCGGCTTCCAGCCCTCGCACAGCTGGCAGGGCTGAGGCTCAGCCCGGCCCTCGGAACAGACGCCAGGCCCCGCACACCGTGAGTGTGCGGGGCCTGTCGCATGTCCCGACGGGCCGGGGCCCGCTCCGGTGTCCAGGAATCCTGGGCATCGGAGTCGACCCCGTCACGTCGGGTCCAGCCTCAGCGAAGCCGTGCCATGAGGGCGTGTTCGACGAGGGTGATGAGGGCGCTTTTGGCGTCGGCGCGGTGGCGGGCGTCGGTGGTGATGATGGGGGTGTCGGGGCCGATCTGGAGGGCTTCGCGGACTTCTTCGGGGTTGTAGGGCTGGTGTCCGTCGAAGCCGTTGAGGGCGATGACGAAGGGGAGGCCGCTGTTCTCGAAGTAGTCGACGGCGGGGAAGCAGTCGGCGAGGCGTCGGGTGTCGACGAGGACGACGGCGCCGATGGCGCCGCGGACGAGGTCGTCCCACATGAACCAGAAGCGGTCCTGTCCGGGGGTGCCGAAGAGGTAGAGGATGAGGTCCTGGTCGAGGGTGATGCGGCCGAAGTCCATGGCCACCGTGGTGGTGGTCTTGTCGCCCGTGTGCGTGAGGTCGTCGATTCCGGCGCTGGCGCTGGTCATGACGGCTTCGGTACGCAGCGGGTTGATCTCCGAGACGGCGCCGACGAACGTGGTCTTGCCCACGCCGAAACCACCCGCCACCACGATCTTCGCGCTGGTGGTAGAACGGGCCGCACCGCCGCTAGAGCTTGCGAAGTCCACTGAGCACCCTTTCGAGCAGTGTCACATCTGGCTGACCGCCGGCGGACTCGTCGCCGCCGGGCTGGTGGATGGCGACGAGGCCGGCCTCCGCCAGATCGGCGACGAGAATCCGGGCCACGCCGAGGGGGATGGAGAGAAGTGCCGAGATCTCCGCCACCGACTTGATCTCGAAACACAGGCGGCAGATCCGCTGATGCTCCGGCAACTGCCCCTGGAGCCGCATGGGATCCGCCGTGGTACTGACCAGCGCCTCGATGGCGAGCTGGTAGCGCGGCCGGGTCCGGCCACCGGTCATGGCGTACGGACGGACCAGCGGGTTGTGCGCGTTCTGGTGCGGCGGGGGTTCATGGCCCCGCTGCGGATGTCGCTGGTACGGGTACGAGGACGCGTACGGCTGTTGATAGCCGCCCCGGGCACCGTGTCTGCCGTTCGCCGGAGGGAAACCGTAGCCGCGCGGGGAGTGCTCGTCCGGCAGCCGATGAGCACCGCCGTCATACGGGCGTCCGCCTGGGGGTGTTGCCACGTTTCCTCCTCCGCCTGCGCATGGCCGACCCCGTCCCTGGGGAGCCGCGCCACCGCACCCTATGGTGCGGTGGCGTGAAACGCACTGTCTGCCAGTTAGTTCAGAAGACTGCCCTGAAGTTCCGCTCGCAGATCGGGAGTCAGGACATTTCCGGCCCTATCGACCAGCAGGGCCATCTCGTAGCCCACCAGGCCGATGTCGGCCTCCGGGTGCGCCAGCACCGCCAGGGAGGAGCCGTCGGAGATCGACATGATGAAGAGGAAACCCCGCTCCATCTCCACCACCGTCTGGTTGACGGCGCCGCCCTCGAAGATCCGGGACGCGCCCGCCGTCAGGGAGGTCAGCCCCGAGGCGACGGCGGCGAGCTGGTCGGCGCGGTCGCGGGGGAAGCCTTCGGACATCGCCAGCAGGAGTCCGTCGGCGGAGACCACCACCGTGTGGGACACCCCGGGGGTGTTGTCCACGAAGTTGGTGATCAACCAGTTCAGATTCTGCGCCGCCTGGCTCATCGGGCTCACACTAACGCTCCTGGTTGTAGGTGCCGGCCGGGCCGGAGCCCGGTCCGTTCGTGTCCGTTCCCGCGCTGCGTCCCTGCTGGACGCCACGGCGCAGGTTGCTCAGCCTGCCGCGCACGTCCTCGGGGGCGCGGGAGACCTGGGGGCCGTGCTGCGTGGTCTGCTCCGCGGCGCCCTCGATGAGGTTGGCCTTGGGCACCCGCACCGGAAGACCGGAGGAGGTGACCCCGCCCGCCCTCGGCTCACGGAGCTTCTCCGCCCGCTGCCAGCGCTCGTCGTTGGCCGAGCGGCCGACCTCGGCGCCGGTGGACGGCTCCCCGCCGCCGAACGCCGTGGACGGGTCGCTCCCCGACAACTGCGGGGCCCGCTCGCCGGGCTGGGACCACTGCCGCTGAGGCGGCTGCCCGGACTGCGGCTGCTGGGTACCGCTGCCGCGCCGGGGCAGGCCCGCCTCGGTCAGCTGGTGACCGCCGCTCGGAGAGGGACCCGGACGGTCGAAGCCTACGCGTTCGGGCGCGCTCGTGGGGATCTCGGCACCAGAAGGGCTGGATGCCGGTTCCGCTTCCGGCTGGAACGTGGGCGCGAACGGCTGCGGGTAGGAATTCTGGTCGGTCCAGTCACCCTGGTGGGGCTGGGGGGTGAAGGGTCCGTCGGACGGCGGCTCCAAGGCGGCCTGGCCGGGGTAGCCCGCTTCCGGATAGGAGCGGTCCCCGCTCGGGGCATGGCCCGGTCCGGCCGACTGGCCCGGGTAGGGGCCGGTCGGTGCCCCGGCGGCGGGACCAGCGGTGGCCTCCGCGCCCGTGCCCGTTCCGGCACCCGCGCCCTGGGCGTAGCTCTGATCCGCGAAACCGGGGCCGAAAGCGGTGGAGTACCCCGAATGCTGGGTCTGCGGGTAAGCGGCGTCCTGGGCCGGGGGATACCCCTGGCCGGGCGTGGTCACGCCCGGGAGACCCGGGGCCTGGCCGTCCGGCGCCGGATAGGTCCGCGCCTCCAGGGCGGCCGGGTCGAGCGCGGGGTAGGGCTGCGTCTGCTCGGCGGCGCGCTCCGGGACCGGGTAACCGGCCGGGGCCGGGGCGTCCGTGCCGTCCTGGCCGTGGACGGCCGGGGACTGGCTGTAGGCCGCCGGGTTCTCACCGTAGGCGGCCGGGTCCTGACCGTAGGCCGCCGGAGTCTGTCCGTACGTCTGCGGGTTCTGCCCATAGCCGGCCGGGTTCTGCCCGTACGCGTCCTGGCTCTGACCGTAGGCGTCCACCCCGGCCTCCGGGGCACGGACCTGCTGGGTCTGCGCCTCCAGGGCCGCACGCCGCTCACCGCGCTGGAGCGAGCGCCCCACCGGGTTGAGCGCGCCCTTGCGCCGCTGCTTCGTCTGGCGCTTCGCCTGCTGTTCCGCCTGCTGACTCTCGAACTGCCCGTCGTCGAAACCGAGTTCGGCGGCGGTGCGCTGGGGAGCGGACGCGTACGACGGCGTGGGCGCCTGCTCCGGGATGATCTGCGAGACGGTGAAGTCGCCCTGGACCGGCGCGGGCTCGCCGCCACCGCCCCGGGTGATGGCGTCCGGGAGCATCACCAGCGAGGTGGTGCCCGCCTGCTCGCCCGAGGGGCGCAGCTGGACCCGGATGCCGTGCCGGTCGGCGAGGCGGCCGACCACGAACAGGCCCATGCGCTGGGATACGGCGACATCCACGGTCGGCGGGTGGGCCAGCTTGTGGTTGATGTCGGCGAAGTCCTCGGCGGTCAGACCGATGCCCTTGTCATGGATCTCGATCATCAGCCGGCCGTCGGGCAGCCGGGTGGCCGTCACCCGGACCTTGGTCTGCGGCGAGGAGAAGGTGGTGGCGTTCTCCAGCAGCTCGGCCAGGAGATGGACGAGGTCGGTGACGGCGCGGCCGTGGATGTCCGTCTCGGGGACACCGGTCAGCTCGATGCGCTCATAGGACTCCACCTCGGAGGAGGCGGCGCGCAGTACATCGACCAGCGGCACCGGCTGGTTCCAGTCACGGCCGGGCTCCTCGCCCGCGAGGATCAGCAGGTTCTCGCCGTTGCGGCGCATCCGGGTGGCCAGGTGGTCCAGCCGGAAGAGGCTCTCCAGCTGGTCCGGGTCGGCCTCGCTGTTCTCCAGCTCGGTGATCAGGGTCAGCTGGCCCTCGATCAGCGACTGGTTGCGCCGGGAGAGATTGGTGAAGATCGCGTTGACGTTGCCCCGGAGCATGGCCTGCTCGGCGGCGAGCCGGACGGCCTCCCGGTGGATCTGGTCGAAGGCGCGGGCGACCTCGCCGATCTCGTCCTTGGTGTCGATCGGGATGGGCTCGACCCGGGTGTCGACCCGGCCGGGTTCGGCCCGGGAGAGCTGGTCGACCAGGAGCGGCAGCTTCTGCCCGGCGACGGCGAAGGCGGCCCCGCGCAGCTGGTTCATGGAGCGGCTCATCTGGCGGGCCACGGCCCCGGCGAGGATGAAGGCCGTCAACAGGGCGATGATGGTGATGCCGCCGTTGACGAAGGCGTCCCGGCGCGCGTCGCCCGCGATGGCGGACGCCTCCCGCACGGCCCGGTCCACCAGGTCCCGCTCGACCTCGGTATAGCCCTCGAACTTGGAGGTGGCCGTCGCCATCCAGCTCTCGGGGGTGATGTCCTGCTTGGCCAGCGCGGCCGGGGTGGCCCCGGTGCCGATCAGCTGGGCCATTCCGGAGAAGACCGACTCGTCCGGCCCCTTGGGCGGGGTGAGTCCCTTCTCCTGGAGCCGCTTCTCCCCGGCGGTGGCCCGGTTGGCCATGACGGAGAGGAGCTTGTCGTTGTCCGTGTCCGTACCGCCGGAGACGAACTCGGCGATGGCGATCTGCTCCAGATAGTTGTACGAGTTGAAAGCGATCGTCTGCTTGTTGAAGACATCCGCTTTCTCGCTCGGACGCACCAACAGGTGCATACCAATGGAGCGCTGAAGCGATTCAGCGGCCTTGGCGAGCTGAATGGCGTAAACCATACGACCGTAGCTGGTGACATTCCCGGTGCCGAGCCCCAGCTCATTGGAGAACTCCATGAGCGAGTGCTGGACCTTGACGTACCCCTCCTCGGTCGCCACCGGGTCCTTGCTGGTGGTGTACGCGGTCTCGCGCAGCTCCCGGAGGCCGGGTTCCTCGCCCCGGAACAGACGCAGTCTGCGCTCCAGGCCCTGGCCCGCGGGCAGGTCCTTGACGGACTGGTCGAACTTCCGCTTGGCCTCGTCGGTCGCGGCGTGCGCGGCACCGACGTCCGAGGCCTGGCGTGCCTGCGGGGTGGTGGCCCGCAGCAGGGGCGCGGCGGTGATGTCGCGCTCGTTGAGCAGGGCGGTGCTGTACTCGGAGGCGGCGGCCACGATCCGCGCCGTCTTCTCCGCGTCCCGCGCCTCGTCCCAGGTGTCGATGGACCCCGAGACCTGGAAGCCGCCCATCACCAGGCCGACGCCCACGGGTATGAGCAGGATCGCGTTGAGGCGGGTGGAGACCCGCCAGTTGCGCGGGGAGAGCTTGCTGGGGCCGCTGCGGGATGGCGGCGGTGGTGCGGGGGTCGCCTGGCCCGGTTCCTCGGCGGGCGACGCCGCCGCGCGCGACGGCGGGGTGAAGTTCCCCCGCGTCTGCTGCTCCGCGGAGCTCGTCATGCTGCGCCTCACTCGACCAACAACCTCTCGGCGCCGACACCTGGACCGTGCCGTGCTTCGTTCAGAGCCGTACTACTCAGAAGTCCGTCGAATTTCAGCATGTGGAGCGGGTACGTTCCAAACACTTGGAATCAGCCATTCCAAGCGTTGGCGACTGACGATAAAACGGGCATAAAGAGCGAGCCCCTTCAAATGGCGGGCGGAATGTGAGCGCAGCGACACCGTCCGTACGCGTCGGGTGTCCGGCGGACCTCAATTCTCTGTCGAAACGTTATGAACGTGGAGGCGGACCGTGTCTAAGGACACAGTCCGCCCCTGAGTGGCCCTCTTGAGGAAACTACGACAACTGCCGTATGTCCGCGTCTACTTGAGCCGTGCCATGAGGGCGTGTTCGACGAGGGTGATGAGGGCGCTTTTGGCGTCGGCGCGGTGGCGGGCGTCGGTGGTGATGATGGGGGTGTCGGGGCCGATCTGGAGGGCTTCGCGGACTTCTTCGGGGTTGTAGGGCTGGTGTCCGTCGAAGCCGTTGAGGGCGATGACGAAGGGGAGGCCGCTGTTCTCGAAGTAGTCGACGGCGGGGAAGCAGTCGGCGAGGCGTCGGGTGTCGACGAGGACGACGGCGCCGATGGCGCCGCGGACGAGGTCGTCCCACATGAACCAGAAGCGGTCCTGTCCGGGGGTGCCGAAGAGGTAGAGGATGAGGTCCTGGTCGAGGGTGATGCGGCCGAAGTCCATGGCCACCGTGGTGGTGGTCTTGTCGCCCGTGTGCGTGAGGTCGTCGATTCCGGCGCTGGCGCTGGTCATGACGGCTTCGGTACGCAGCGGGTTGATCTCCGAGACGGCGCCGACGAACGTGGTCTTGCCCACGCCGAAACCACCCGCCACCACGATCTTCGCGCTGGTGGTAGAACGGGCCGCACCGCCGCTAGAGCTTGCGAAGTCCACTGAGCACCCTCTCCAGCAGCGTCACGTCCGGAGTACCACCCGCGTCCCCGCTGCCGGGCTGGTGGATCGCCACCATGCCCGCCTCGGCCAGGTCGGCCACGAGGATCCGGGCCACACCCAGGGGCATCGACAGCAGCGCCGAGACCTCGGCCACCGACTTCACCTCACGGCAGAGGTGGCAGATCCGCTGGTGCTCGGGGAGCAGCCCGGCGAGCAGCGCGGGGTCGGCCGTGGTGGACACCAGGGCCTCGATGGCGAGCTGGTAGCGCGGCCGGGTCCGGCCACCGGTCATGGCGTACGGACGCACCAGCGGCTGGTCGCCCTCGATGCCGTAGGGGTCGGCTTGGACGCCGTACGGATCGTGAGAGGCGGTTGGCGGGGTCATGAGTCCTCCGGACGGGACAGCAGGGGCGTTGTGCCGTCTGAGCGGGCCGGTGGGGGCCGGTGGCGACCTGACGGGACGGCGCGCGGGACGCGCTCCTGGACGGATCGGATACGGACGGGGAGTAGGAGACGGGACGGGCCGGTCAGTGCAGCAGGCTGCCCTGGAGCTCCGCGCGCAGATCCGGGGTGAGCACCCCGCCCGCGCGGTCGACCAGCAGGGCCATCTCATAGCCCACCAGACCGATGTCGCACTCGGGGTGCGCCAGTACGGCCAGGGAGGAACCGTCCGAGATGGACATCAGGAAGAGGAAACCACGCTCCATCTCCACGACGGTCTGGCTCACCGGACCGCCCTCGAAGATCCGGGACGCCCCCGCGGTGAGCGAGGTCAGCCCCGAGGCGACCGCGGCGAGCTGATCGGCGCGGTCGCGGGGGAAGCCTTCGGACATCGCCAGCAGGAGTCCGTCGGCGGAGACCACCACCGTGTGGGACACCCCGGGGGTGTGTGCCACGAAGTTGGTGATCAACCAGTTCAGATTCTGCGCCGCCTGGCTCATCGGGCTCAACTAACGCTCCTGCTGGTGTGTGGGGCCGAGATCGAAGCTGCCGGTCGTCGAGCCGTTCTGCTGACGACCCTGCTGGATACCGCGACGGAGGTTGGTCAGACGGCCGCGCACATCGTCGGGCGCGCGAGAGACCTGGGGACCGCCCTGGGCGTTCTGCTCCTGTGCGGTGCCCGCGACCAGGTTGGCTCGCGGGACCCGGCGGGGCAGACCCGAGGTGGTGACCCCGCCGGACGCGGGCTTGCGGAGCCGCTCGGCCTGGCGCACCAGCTCGTCGTTGGGCGAGGTGCGCCAGCCCTCCTCCGGCTGGCTCTGCCCGGTGGGCGGTACCGGCTCGCCGGGCGGGCCACCGGGGACGCGGCGCGGCATCGGCGGCCGCTCCATGGTGGCGTCGGACCCGTCCTCGCCGCGCGCCTCGGGCGCGAGGTCCGGTGCGTCCGGTGCCGTGGGTGCCGCTGACGCCGGTGCCGCCGGTGCCGCGAGGTGCGCCGGGGCCGCCGGGGTCATATCGGGAGCCGCGGGCGCGGCCCCGTTCCGCTGCTGGGAACGGAACCAGTCCGTCTCCAGCGTGTCGTACAGCGGGGTACGACCGTCGCCGGGCCCCTGCGCGGGCGGCAGCGCCTCGGGCTGGGGCTGCGACGGCAGCGCGTGCGGACGGCGGCCCAACGCATCAGTGTCGCCGCCGGGCGCACCCGGAACCTGGCCCGGGTGACCGTGCGGCATCGGGGCCGGACCCGGCTGAGGCGCGGCCGGTCCCTGGAGCTCGGCCCGGGGCAGGGCGCCGGTGGCGCCGGGGTCCTGGGCGGGAACGGCCGTTGGTGCCGGGGGCTGGGGCGCGCCGAAGTCGGGGCGGGCGAACTGGTTGGTGGCCGCCGGGTCCTGGGTCCCGGGACCGGGGAACGATCCCGGCTGGGGCGACTGTCCGCCGACGGGGCCCTGACCCATGGCCGGACGCCCACCGTCACCGGAGTGTCCGGGCGCCGGAAGCTCGGGCCGGGGGAACGGTCCGGTGGAGGGTCCCTGGAGCTCGGCCCGGGGGAGGGCGCCGGTGGCGCCGGGGTCCTGGGCGGGAACGGCCGTTGGTGCCGGGGGCTGGGGCGCGCCGAAGTCGGGGCGGGCGAACTGGTTGGTGGC
>NZ_JBHVHF010000069.1:0-6905 GCF_042800315.1 Streptomyces sp. NPDC057638 | reverse complement strand
CGCCGGGTCCTGGGCCTCGGGGCGGGTGAACGCTCCGGGCTGGGGCGACGGTCCGCTGCCGGGACCCTGGCCCACGGCCGGAGCCGGGAAGGCGCCGGTCGCGTCGGGCCGCTGGCCGCCGGGCCGGGCGAACTCTCCCGTGGCCTGCGGACCCCGCGCGCCCGGGCGGCCGAAGTCGCCACCGCCGCCCGGGGCGGCCGGGGGCTGTCCCGTACCGCCGCGCGGGCCCTGCGGCCCGGACTGCGGGAAGCCGGGCGGGGCGGGGAAGTCGACCCGGGGCAGGGCGCCGGTCGCCTCCGGGTCCGCCATGGGCTGGCCGAAGCGCTGGCCCTCACCGGCCTCACGGCCGGAGCCGGGACCCTGTCCCGTACGGGGGAACGGTCCGGGGCCCGCAGGTCCCCGCCCGCGCGGCCCGTTGGGCGGCGGGGGGAACTGGGCGGACGGGTCGGCGGCGCTGGCGCCGGAGGGGGAACCGAAGACATCCGGCCGGACGAACGGTCCACCGGCCGCGCCGTTCTGCTGCGGGCCGGACGGCTGCGTACCACCGAAACCGGCGGGCGCGGGGCCACGGTCCTCATGGCCGCGCGGGGCGTCGGCGGGCAGGGCGGAGCCGCCGCCGGGACGGCCGGGAAGCTCGGTGCGCGGGGCGCCGCCGCCCGACGGGCCCGCGGGCAGCGGCCGGTCGCGGTCGGCGGGGCCACGGGTGCCACCGGGACCCTGCGGCGGGGCGCTCTGGGCGCCGCGGTTGCCGAAGGCGCCCGCGAGGCCACCGCCCTGACGGCCCTGGCCGGGGCCGGACGGGCCGCGCGGGGGAGCACCGGCGCCCAGCAGCCCGCCACCGGTGGGCAGCGCGGCGCCTCCGGGGGCGCCGGGCACGGCGGGACGGCCGCCCGGAGCACCACCCGGCGGCATGCCGGGACGGCCCGCGCCGGGCTGGCCGGGCAGCTTCTTGCCGCCCTGGGCGACATCGACGGGCAGCATGACCAGCGCGGTCGTACCACCGGAGTCGGAGGGCCGCAGCTGGATCCGGATACCGTGCCGCAGCGAGAGGCGGCCGACCACGAACAGACCCATGCGGCGGGAGACGGAGACGTCCACGGTGGGCGGCGAGGCGAGCCGCTCGTTGATCGCGGCCAGGTCCTCGGGGGAGAGACCGATACCGGTGTCGTGGATCTCGACCAGCACCCGCCCGTCGGGCAGGGCGTGACCGGTGACCTTGACCTTGGTCTGGGGGGAGGAGAACGAGGTCGCGTTCTCCAGCAGCTCGGCCAGCAGGTGCACGAGGTCGTTGACGACCCGCCCGGCGACCTCGGTCGCGGGGACGGCGGCCAGCTCGATGCGCTCGTACTGCTCCACCTCGGAGGCGGCGGCGCGGAGCACGTCGACCAGCGGGACCGGACGGGTCCAGCGGCGGCCGGGCTCCTCGCCCGCGAGGACGAGGAGGTTCTCGCCGTTACGGCGCATACGGGTGGCGAGGTGGTCCAGCTTGAAGAGCGAGGAGAGCTGGTCCGGGTCGGCCTCGCGGGACTCCAGTTCGGAGATGAGCGAGAGCTGGCGCTGGATGAGGCCCTGGGAGCGGCGCGAGAGGTTGGTGAACATCGCGTTGACGTTGCCCCGCAGCAGCGCCTGCTCGGCGGCGAGCCGGACCGCCTCGCGGTGCACGTCGTCGAAGGCCGCGGCCACCTTGCCGATCTCGTCCCGGGAGTGGACACCGACGGACTCCACGGAGGTGTCGACGTCCTGCGGGTCGGACTCGGAGAGCTGCTTGACCAGCTCGGGCAGGCGTTCCTGGGCGACCTTGGTGGCGGTGTCCTGGAGCCGCCGCAGCGAGCGGATCATCGAGCGGGCCACGACGAAGGCGCCGACCAGCGACACACCGAGGACGACGAGGATCAGCGCACCGTTGATGATCGCTTCGCGCTGGGACTCCTCGCGCAGCTCGCGCGCCTTGGACTCCATCTCACCGAGGAGGGTGGCCTCGATGGTCTTCATGGCGTCGATACGGACGCTGTACGAGTCGGTCCAGTCGAGGTAGTTCTGCTTCTTCTGGGTCGTGAAGCCCTTCGGGTCACTCAGCACCCGGTCGGCGTACTCGCTGGCCGCGGTGATGGTGGTGTTGCCCTTTTCCAGCGGCTGGGTCAGCTCCTGGGCATCGCCACCGGAGGACTCGTAGACCGCGTTGAACTGCTTGAGTTCCTCGCGCTCGTTGGTCAGGGCGGCGAAACCGGCCGCGCGGTTGTTGGCGGTCAGACCCGTGCCCTTGGCCGAACCGCCGCCGGGCAGGGCGGCGGCGATGATCGCCCGCTGCATGGAGGCGAACTCCTTGGCGGAGGAGAAGGCCGCCAGCGCGCGGGTGCGCTTGATCATCTCGGGGTTGCTGGTCGCCTGCGCCATCTCCTCGGAGAGGTCGAGCAGCGACTTGATCAGCCGGTGGTAGGCGTCGACCGTCAGGGAGTGCTGGAGGTCGTCCGCGTACGCCGTCTTGCGGATCTCGCCCAGCTGCTTGATCTGGGTGGCGATCCGGTTGGCGTTGGAGCGGATGGACTCGACGGTGTCGTCGTTGTCCGTGTTGGGGATGGCCCGCGTCGCCTCCATGAAGGCGTCTTCGGCGCGGTTGCTGGCCTGGCGGTAGCTGTCGACCTTGAAGTCGGTCGCGGGGAGGCCGTTGGCGAGCGGGCCCGCCGTGAGGTCGCGCTCCTCCTGGAGGGCGACGGCCAGCTTGGTGGCCTCCTCCGTCATGTCGGTGAGCAGCTGCATGTGGTCGAGCTGCTGCATCCGGTCCAGGGACTCGTTGATCCGCAGTCCGCCCAGGGCGGTCGCGGCGACCACGGGCAGGGTCAGCAGCGAGACCAGACGGGTGCTGATGCGCCAGTTCCGCAGGGCCATGCGGGAACCGGGGTCGGTGGGGTTCTTGGCCGCCGGGCCGGACGGGGATCCGTCGGTACCCGAGCCGCCGGAGCCACCCGGTCCGGAGCCACCCGGGGCACCGGGACCACCGCCGGCGCCGGGCGTGTGGGCGCCGGCGGACGGCGGGGTGGGGCTGGTGGGGGCGACTCTGCCGCGTCCGCCGCGGTCGGCCTGCTCACCGGGCGTCAGCGGACCCTGGTTGTGGGTGTGCTGGGGGGAGGAGACGTGGGCGTTCCCGCCACGCGGCTCTTGTTCCGCCGCAGCTTCCCCGCGGCCCTGGCGGGCCGGGGGAGACCCCTTGCCATCCCTCTTGAAACGTCCCTGCACTAGCGTCGCAACCTCTGGACCAGGCGTCCTGTCGCAGGAGCGACGGGACGGTGTCGGCGTTGTCGGGGTGCGATCTGGCACCCCATCGGTGGTCGTTGAGTGAACCGGCGCCGTCCCCCTGCCCGCCGCCGCTCGGCGCTGTGTCGCGCCTCCTGTGCGCCGGCCAGAGAACCGCGGCGGTGCGTGGAATTCCAGCACAGTGCCGGATCTCCAACAAGGGCCGAGTACCGGCCTGTGATCCGAGTGACACGGCGTGAGCGCCGAATCACGGGAGGTAGGCGGATTTCGGGGAGGAAGGGGACATTTCCAGACGGGTCGCCGAGCGACCCCGGGTGCCCCAGTCGCCATGATCGGGAGCGGAATGACAGCTTCAGCGGCCAATGTCCGTTTCTTTCCGACGGTATGGCGGAGGGAAATGACCGAATTGACCGCCAAGTCGTGAGGAAACTCACACCTTGTACCCCGCCTTTCCCCGGTTTTCCCGGGGAATCCGATGTTTAGCCTGGCGCTTTACAACAATCGGATCCTGTCAACCATCGCGTTACCGGGCGGCTCCCGGTCACCGCTGACGGGTATTCCGCGGTGCCGCCCGCCCGCCGTACGCGCCGCACCGCCGCACCACTGAAACGCCAGTCCCCGCCCTCCGAGACCGGAAGAGAAACCGATGACGCCGATGAAGTCGACGCCCGTGGTCCGCACCATAGCCAACCCCCGTCGCACCACCCTGGTCCATCTCGCGGACGCCGGTGAGCTGACCGCTCCCGAGCTCCCCGCGCACCGGCTCGACCTCCCGACCCAGACGGCCAACCCGCGCCGTACGACCCTGATGGACGCGCCCGCCTCCTGAGCCTGCCCTCCCTGGGCCCCAGGAGTCCTCGGAGCCCCAGGAGTCTCCCGAACGGGCGGACCCGCCGTCCCGCGCTGACGCGCCCGCGCCCGGCCGCCCGTTCACCCCACCACGCGCCCCCGCCGTTCGTCCGTACGCGTCCGCCCGCGCCGCTCGTACGGGACCTCCCGGCACGGACGTCCCGTACCGGCCTCCCCCGCGGGCAGCCCGTCAGGACAACCCGCACGGGCAGCCCGCACGGACATCCCGCACGGACATCCCGCACAGACCCCTCGTACGGACCCCTCGTACGGACCGGAGCCGCGGCCCGGACGGTTCCCCCGGCCGCGTTAGCCTGGAGCGTCAGACTCCAGCAGCGTTCAGCAGTAGCAAAGGGGCACCGCATCCCGTGCGCATCGCCAGGTTCTCCATCGACGGCAATGTCGCCTTCGGCGCGGTCGAGGGCGGCGGCCCCGACGGGCCCGTCCTCGACATCATCCGGGGCATCCCGTTCGCGGACTTCGAACTGTCCGGGACCAAGGTCCCGCTGAGCAAGGTCAGGCTCCTGCCGCCCGTGCTCCCCAACAAGGTCATCGGGATCGGCCGCAACTACGCGGAGCACGCCGCCGAACTCGGCAACACCGTCCCCGACGCCCCCGTGGTCTTCCTCAAGCCCTCCACCTCGGTGACCGGCTCCGGTGACGCCATCGAGTACCCCTCCTTCTCCCAGGAACTCCACTACGAGGCCGAGCTGGCCGTCGTCATCGGCCGGATGTGCCGGGAGGTGCCCCGGGAGCGGGTCAAGGACGTGATCCTCGGCTACACCTGCGCCAACGACGTCACCGCCCGTGACGTCCAGCGCCGGGAGAACCAGTGGGCGCGGGCGAAGGGCTTCGACACCGCCTGCCCGCTCGGCCCCTGGGTCGAGACCGGTCTCGACCTGGCCGCGGCCGGTGACCTCACCATCCAGTGCACGGTCAACGGCCAGCAGCGCCAGCTCGGCCGCACCAGCGACATGGTCCGCTCCATCGAGGAGCTGGTCGTCCATGTCAGCGAGGCGATGACCCTGCTCCCGGGCGATGTGATCCTCACCGGCACCCCGGCCGGAGTCGGCCCCCTCTCCGT
Source organism: Streptomyces sp. NPDC057638 (assembly GCF_042800315.1). Taxonomy (NCBI): domain Bacteria; kingdom Bacillati; phylum Actinomycetota; class Actinomycetes; order Kitasatosporales; family Streptomycetaceae; genus Streptomyces; species Streptomyces sp. NPDC057638. The sequence goes on along the minus strand of NZ_JBHVHF010000069.1, from coordinate 1,720 downwards.
CGGCGACGAGGTCGCCGTCACCATCGAAGGCATCGGCACTCTCACCAACAAGGTGATCAAGCGTGGCTAACGCGAACTTCCGCGTCCGTTTCTGTCCCTCCCCGACCGGCAACCCCCATGTGGGCCTGGTCCGTACCGCCCTGTTCAACTGGGCCTTCGCCCGGCACCACGGCGGCACCATGGTCTTCCGTATCGAGGACACCGACGCGGCCCGAGACTCCGAGGAGTCCTACGAGCAGCTCCTGGACTCGATGCGCTGGCTCGGCCTGGACTGGGACGAGGGCCCCGAGGTGGGCGGCCCGCACGCCCCCTACCGCCAGTCCCAGCGGATGGACCTCTACACCGACATCGCCCGCAGGCTGCTGGAGGCGGGCCACGCCTACCACTGCTACTGCTCCACCGAGGAGCTCGACGCCCGCCGCGAGGCCGCGCGCGCCGCGGGCCGCCCCTCCGGCTACGACGGCCACTGCCGTGACCTCACGGCCGAGCAGATCGCGGCGTACCAGGCCGAGGGCCGCCCGGCGATCGTCCGCTTCCGGATGCCGGACGAGACGATCACCTTCACCGACCTGGTCCGGGGCGAGCTGACCTTCACCCCGGAGAACGTGCCGGACTACGGCATCGTCCGGGCCAACGGCGCCCCCCTCTACACCCTGGTCAACCCGGTCGACGACGCCCTGATGGAGATCACCCACGTTCTGCGCGGCGAGGACCTGCTCTCCTCCACCCCCCGCCAGATCGCCCTGTACAAGGCCCTGATCGAGCTCGGTGTCGCCCAGGCGATCCCCGCCTTCGGTCATCTGCCGTACGTCATGGGCGAGGGCAACAAGAAGCTCTCCAAGCGCGACCCGCAGGCCTCGCTCAACCTCTACCGCGAGCGCGGCTTCCTCCCCGAGGGGCTGCTGAACTACCTCTCACTGCTCGGCTGGTCCTTCTCCGCCGACCAGGACGTCTTCTCCGTCGCCGAGCTGATCGAGCGGTTCGACATCGCGGACGTCAACGCCAACCCGGCCCGCTTCGACCTCAAGAAGGCCGAGGCGATCAACGCGGACCACATCCGCCGTCTCGACGGGAAGGCGTTCGCCGAGGCGTGCGAGCCCTGGCTGAACGCGCCCTTCGCGCCCTGGGCGCCGGAGCGCTTCGACCGCGCCGCCTGGGAGGCCATCGCGCCGTACGCCCAGACCCGGCTCACCGTGCTGTCCGACATCACCGCCAACGTCGACTTCCTCTTCCTGGAGGAGCCGGCCGAGGACGAGGCGTCCTGGGCGAAGGCGATGAAGGAGGGCTCCGCCGAGCTGCTCACCACGGCCCGCGCCAAGCTGGAGGCCGCGGACTGGAGCAGCGCCGACTCCCTCAAGGAGGCCGTGCTCACCGCGGGCGAGGCCCACGGCCTCAAGCTGGGCAAGGCCCAGGCCCCGGTCCGGGTCGCGGTCACCGGCCGTACGGTCGGGCTGCCGCTCTTCGAGTCCCTGGAGATCCTGGGCAAGGAGCGCACCCTCGCCCGGATCGACGCGGCGCTGGCCAAGCTCGCGGCCTGAGCGCCGTGCCCATGAGCGCCGAAAAGCACGGGCAAGATCCACACGGCTCGTCCTAAGCTCGGGCCATGCCGATACGCGCGGTCCTGTGGGACATCGACGACACGCTCTTCGACTACGCCACCGCTGACCGGGCCGGGTTCATCGCACATGTCCGTGCCGAGGGCCTGGCCGACGGAGACGAC